>CAYRPL010000209.1:0-2706 GCA_964426045.1 uncultured Alistipes sp.
GACCAGTACCCGCTGACGGCCGATAAGTATGTATCGTGGCTCACGGCCGAGGATGCCCCGGGTGAGGTGCTGAACCTCTTCATGGACTACGAGACCTTCGGCGAGCACCAGAACGCCGATACGGGTATCTTCGACTTTATGCGTTCGCTGCCCGCAGCCGCCCTGGCCTCGGGTCAGCTCGAGTTCGCCACCGTTACCGAGACCGCCAAGAAGTACCAGCCCGTTTCGGTGCTCCACTGCCCGCATGTGATGTCGTGGGCCGACGAGGAGCGCTATATTACCGCCTGGCTCGGCAATGAACTCCAGAACGAGGCCTTCTCGAAACTCTACGAGCTCAAGGAGAAGGTTGCCAAGTTAAAGAGCGCCGATTTCGACTACGTTTGGAACTTCCTCCAGACCTCGGACCACTTCTACTACATGGCTACCAAGTGGCTCTCGGATGGCGATGTCCACTCCTACTTCAACCCCTACGATTCGGCCTACGACGCCTTCATCAACTATATGAATGTGTTGTCCGATTTCCAGATTGAGGTGGAGAAGGCTTTGGCCTCGAAGTGATTGCTTTGAAGTGATAAGGGCCCTCTGCGGCCGCTAACCTTACAATCGACGATGGGCTGTACGATTAGTACAGCTCATCGTTGTCTTTAAGGCCGAGCGTTGCACCTGACCCCTTCTGACTTAAGCATATTATGTAGTCCTATTTTGCTTTTAAGGCCGAGCATCTTTGAATTAAAGGGGATACTTCTACGGCTTTTGGATGCGTAGCGAGCGGTCTATTTCGTGCCAATAGCCTCCGATGCGCACCCGGGCTCGGTCGTTTAGAAACTCGAATGCCTCGTCAAAGAGCAAGGGAGAGTGCGCACCCGAAGGGTTGGTATATCCCGCCAGGTGGCGGTCGTACCACACCTCCGACTCCACAAGCGGCTCTTCGGGGTAGTGGAAGGCGAGCAACTCCTCGACGCCGGGCAGACGATGACTCTCGTATTGCAGGAGCCGTGCCAGGCGATAGTGGCGGGCCGAGCCCTGTGTGGCCAACAACTCACAGACCGCATCGTAGGCTTCGCAGCTCCCTAAGGCTGCGGCTCGGCGGTAATGAAAACGCGGATTGCGCTCCTCGAAGAGCTCTTCGGGGTGGAAGAGCAGTCCATCGCCGCCGCCGAAGCGGTCGTATAGCGTAGGGTCGAGTGCCAGGGCCCGCAGCTGGGCCGAGATAAGGGCAGCGGGGTAGTGGTCTATCCATTTGTCGTGTAGCACCCCGCGCATCGGGTGCTGGTAGGCGGGTGTTCCCCGCTCGGGAGCCTCTCCGGGCCCCTCGTCGGGCAGGTAGCAGGCGTCGAAGTCAATCAGATGTTGCTCGCCCGAGGGGCTTACCACCACATTCTCGGGCTTCAAATCGCCATGGGCCCACTCTTCGGCCAGTAATCCGGCGACGAGCTCGTCAAAACCCTCGCTCAGTGCCATCAGTCCTCTCTTGTCACCCGCTCGGGCCGCCCGCTCGATGCAGAGCTCCAAGCTTTCGCCCTCAATCCACTCTTCGACCACCACATCGACCCACTCGCCACCCTGCTCCGTGAAGAGCAGCAGCTCCCTTTCGTAGAGGCGCCGGCCATAGAGCCGCTTCAAATCACGCTCGATGGTTCGGGTATAGCAACGAAGTTTCAGCCGCTCTCCGTTGAGGCGAATCGGAAAGAGGATGGCGCTGTTGCCTGTGTAGTAACGTAGTGAGCCCGTCGCGGTACGCTCCGGTTCCATGCCGGATAAGCGACGACAGAGCCCCTCGTGGTTCTCGAGGCACTCTATATATTGGCTGAGTGTGTGCAATTGGATTTGAAGGTCTTTGGGGGCGAACCTTCAAGGGAGTGTAAAAGTGAGGGGCAACCCAAAAGCGGTCGCCCCTCGTGTCGGTTAGTTGCAGTGGCCGCAGTCGCAACCCTCGCTGTGGTCGCCACAGTCGCTGCCGCAATCCTCGCAACCGCACGAGCAGCCGCCCTTCGGAGCCAAATCCTCGGGCGTAACGTCGCGCACGCTGACAACCTCAACCTCGAAGTTGAGGGTCTTACCGGCCATCGGGTGGTTGAAGTCCATCTTTACGGTCTCGTCACCTACCTCGCGGATAACGCCCATCATGCGGTTACCCTGGGCATCGGCCATCGGAACCTGCGAGCCTACGAAGAGAATATCCTCGGCCAGCTTGCCATCGACCATGAAGATCGTCTTCGGCAGATCCACCAGCGCCTCGGGGTGGTACTCGCCATAGCCGTCCTCGGCCGAGAGGGTAAAGGCTACCTTCTCACCGGGCTCCTTGCCCAAAATGGCCTCCTCGAACTTGGGAAGCAACATTCCCGTACCAAAGATAAACTCCAGGGGCTGACCGGGCATCGACTGGTCGGCAACCTGTCCATCTACGGTGAGCTTGTAATCCACAGCCACCATCTTGTTCTGTTCTACTTTCATCGCTAAAATTTCGTTTCTGTTGTTCTAAATTCGTTTCTGTTGTCACACCAAAAGCAGAGGGTATGTTGATACCCCCGCCTTTGAGTTTGGATTCGTAAGGATGATTAGGATTTCTTACCCTTCGGGGCAAGCATCATGTTCATCTTCTTGCCGTCGAGCTTGGGCATCATCTCCACCTTGCCCACCTCCTCCAAGTCGTTGGCGAAGCGCAGCAGCAGAATTTCACCCTGCTCCTTGAAGACAATCGAACGA
>CAYRPL010000210.1:0-2704 GCA_964426045.1 uncultured Alistipes sp.
GGTAGTGCTCGATTTGGTTGCGCTGCTGGAGGTTGATGACACTCTCCTCGGGGGGTGGGGCCGTAGAGACGGGGGGTGAGAAGCGATCGTCGATAGGCATATCGTCGGAGCGACGGCGCATATAGTCGATAAAGGTATTGCGGGCGATGGTGTAGAGCCACTGACCGAAGGTGTATTCGGGGCTATAGCGGTGCAGGTTGATATAGACCTTGATAAAGGTCTCCTGCAGCAGGTCGTCGGCATCGGCAGCCGAGGCCGAGGTGGGGCCCAGGCGCTGGACAAAGAGGCGGGCAATGGCCTCGCGGTAGCGGTTGAAGAGGTACTCGAAAGCACGATTATCGCCCTCCAGCACCAGCTCGACCAGGCGCTTGTCGTCGGCTACGATATAGTCGGCTATCTCCATACGCGGGCATCCTTACGTTGCAGCAGGATACGAATCCAGAGCGCCTGCAGGGGGCTCCAAAGGTCATAGAGGTAGTAGTGGCGCCAGAGATACTTCTCGCCCAGGCGCTGACCGATGCGGCGCACCTCGATAGCAACCAGCAGATAGCGCAGCAACAGCAGCAACAGAGCACCCAGCTTCAGCTCTAAGGGTAGGAAGAGAAGGGCCGTCAGCACAGCCAGGAAGAAGAGGACTCGGCTGCCCATCTCCCAGCCCAGGAAGTTCCCCACACGACGGGGATAGAAGGCGGCAGTAGCTCCGTAGTAGCGCTGCTGATCAATCCACCAGCGCATACCGCCCCACATCTTTTCGCGCAGCGTGGCACGGGGCGAGAGGACCACGGCAGCATTGTCGTGCGTGAGAATCTTCTGCAGGAAGAGGTCGTCCTCGCCAATATTCATATTCAGGTATCCGAAGCCGTTGGAGGTGCCGAAATAGGCACTCTTGGTGATGCCCACCGCATGGCGTATACCACGATAGGGGTACCCCTTGACGGCCGACGAGAGCCAATCCACCGAACTCATCATACGCGAGGTGCGAATCAGGTAGCTCGCCAACTTCGAGGGGCGCAGGGCAGTGGGAAGCTCCTCGTGAGTCAGGCGCGAAGGATCCTCCATACCGCAGTAGCCGATAACCACCTCTCCGCGCGTAAAACCTTTGGCCATCAGGGCCAACCAGCGATCGGAGGTGGGGGCAACATCGGTCGTCGAGAAGATGACATGCTCGTAGTGGGCCGACTTGATGCCGACATTGAGGGCCATCTTGGGTGAGATCGGGAAGCGGGGATTGAGCTCAATCTTGGTCACCACCACCTGGGGGAAGTTCTGACGAATCCGCTGCAAATCCTCGAAAAAATCCCCGTCGGAGCCCACATAGACAATCACCACCTCAAAGGCGGCGTGCTCCTGGGCCAGGAAGAGAGGCAGACGACGCTCCACAAAGTCGTAATCCTCGGCAAACATCGCAATCACCACCGAAATCGGGGGCTCCTTCTCCAGACGGGCCTGCTTGCGGGTGGTCTTGTGTGCGGGCAGCGCTCCATAGACCAGCAGATAGTAGTAGAGCTGCACGCAAAACATCACGAGCAGCACCCCGCAGAGGGCCGCTCCCTGCCATCCGTAGTGTTGCAATATGGTATCAATCAGGGTCATAACCTTTATCCGTTACTTGTAAAGGACAAAGGTACAAAATAATTCAGAATTCAAAATTCACAATTCAAAATTATTTTTATTTTGTTTGGGAGCAGGCTTTTTAATAAGCAACTATTTTTAGGGCATCGGGAGGTGTTCTTCGAGCGTAGAGCGCAGATGCGTATTGTCGAGGTGGGTATAGATTTCGGTGGTCAGGATGCTCTCGTGGCCCAGCATCTCCTGCACCTGGCGGATGGAGGCACCCCCTTCCAAGAGGTGCGTAGCAAAGCTGTGGCGGAAGGTGTGGGGGCTGATACACTTCTCGATACCGGCCCGCTTGGCGGCCTGGCGGATGATGGTAAAGACCATTACGCGCGTGAGGGCACTGCCACGGTTATTCAGAAAGAGGACGTCGCTCGATGTCTGGGCCTTGCGGCGATCCTCGAGGTAGAGCTGCACCTTGTCGCGGGCCACGGCACTGATGGGAACCAAGCGCTGCTTGTTGCCCTTGCCCACCACACGGATATAGCCCTCACCAAAAAAGAGGTCGCTTAGGCGGAGCGACGTAAGCTCCGAGACACGCAGACCGCAGGAGTAGAGCACCTCCAACATGGCGCTGTCACGGCGACCCTTGACGGTCGAGCCATCGAGGCTGTCGAGCAGACGGTCGATTTCGTGGGTCGAGAGGGTGTCGGGCAGGTGGCGGGTACGGCGAGGTGCCTCCACAAACTCGGCAGGCGACGACTCCATGCGCTCCTCGAGCAGCAAAAAACCATAGAACCCCTTGATGCTGCTCAGCGAGCGGGCCTGCGACGCAGGTTCGCGCCCCTGGTCGTAGAGCCAGGCCATATAGCGCTCGATCATCTCGGGCTGCACCTCCTTGGGGCTTATATCCCAATTGTGCAGGATGAAATGGACAAAGAATTGCAGGTCAGAGAGGTAGCTCTCGGCCGTATTCTTTGCAAGTCCCTTTTCGAGCAGGATATAACTCCGGTACTGCTTCAAAATTTTTTCCCACCTTTCGCTGTTATTTGCCATATTATGCCTATTTTTACACCAAGGTAGGGCAAAGATAAGACAAAGAAACGAAAGTGAGTGCGAAACGAGGAAAGAATGTTGTCTGTTAGCGATT
>CAYRPL010000211.1:0-2701 GCA_964426045.1 uncultured Alistipes sp.
TGACGTTTACTCGCTTTCCAGGCGGGCCAGTTCAACCACTCCTGCACCTCTCCAATCGTTTCAGCGCACAAAGATATAAATAAATTGGGAATTAGCAATTAGGAATTAGCAAATATTTTTATTTTTGGCATTTAGCAATCGACTTTCTATTTTGTATTTTGAATTTATAATCCCTAGAAAACATTGCTCGCTGCTCATTGCTCGTTACTCATTGAATCTACTTTGAATCAACTGATTCAATTTCGGGGCGAAATGTTTTCTCTTTTCGCCGAGATTTCGTATATTTGCGCAAATTTTACTCGCGCGCGTTTCCATTCAAGGAGTGCAAGCAGGGAAAAGATAAAAACAAAGCAAGCGATGTTTAAAACCTATATGCGTATTCTGGGGTTTGGTCGCCCCATCAGTCGATATGCCGTACCCTACACCATCTACTCGGTGCTGTACGCCATCTTCAACACCTTTACCTATGTGGCGGCCATCCCGATTATTCAGTCGATGTTCGACCCCTCGTTCTCGTGGAAACCCGTCGAAGAGTTCCCCGAAATCGCCTTCAACAGCGACTTCATGACCGCTGCCGTGTCGTACATCTACTCACAGATTTTCACCGAGTTCAGCCACCTGAAGATGCTCGGTCTGTTGGCCTCGTTGGTTATTACCATCAACTTCCTCTCGAATCTGTTCCGCTACCTCGGGGCCTGGACCATCGAGAAGATGCGCATGCGCACCCTCGAGTCGATTCGCAACGACCTGTTCAGCCACCTGATGGGGATGAACGTCGGCTTCTTTAGCGAGCAGAAGAAGGGCGATATCATGTCGCGCATCACCAACGACGTGTGGATGGTGCAGTTCTGCATCACCAACACCCTGCAGGTGCTGGCCCGCGAGCCGCTGCTGATTTTGGGCTATGTGATTGCAATGATCAACATCTCGTGGGAGCTCTCGATCTTTGCCGTGCTCTTCCTGCCGCTGGTCGCTCTGATCGTCGGCTCGATTGTCAAGCGTCTGCGCCACCCCGCCATCAAGGGCCAGGAGCGTCAGGGCGAGATGGTAGCCACGCTCGACGAGTCGCTCTCGGGTGTGAAGCTGGTGAAGAGCTACAACGCCACGGAGTATATTCGCCAAAAGTACTACGCCATCAATGCCGAGTTCACACGCATCGTGCTCTCGATGGCCCGTCGCCAGCAGTTGGCCTCGCCGATGAGCGAGTTTCTGGGCATCTCGGCCGTGGGTGGTGTGCTGGTATTCGGTGGTATGCTGGTACTGAACGAATCGCTGAACGCCGCCAGCTTCATCATCTTTATCGGCATGTTCTCGCAGATCACCCGCCCCGTGCGCTCGATTATCGACCAATTTGCCACCATCAACCAGGGTCTGGCGGCCGGTGAGCGTGTCTTTGCGATGCTCGATATGGAGAGCGAGGTGAAGGACAAGGCCGACGCCCGCACGCTGGAGGGGCTGAAGGAGAAGATCGAGCTGAAGGATGTCTGCTTCTCCTACGACGGTGAGCGTCAGGTCATTGACCACGTTTCGATGGAGATTCCCAAGGGCAAGACCATTGCCCTGGTCGGCCCCTCGGGAGGTGGTAAATCGACTCTGAGCGAACTCCTACCCCGCTTCTACGACCCCCAGAGCGGAACGATTTCGATTGACGGAGTGGATTTGAAGGAGTATAGCCAGGAGAGTCTGCGCGACCACATGAGCATCGTGTCGCAGGATACGATTCTGTTCAACGACACGATTGCCGCCAATATCGGTATGGGTCGTCGCGGTGCCACGATGGAGGAGATTGTGGCTGCTGCAAAGGTGGCCAACGCCCACGAATTTATCATGCAGACCCCCGAGGGGTATGAGACCAACATCGGCGATCGCGGCATGAAGCTCTCGGGCGGCCAGCGACAGCGACTCTCGATTGCCCGTGCCGTGCTGAAGAATCCCGAGATTCTGATTCTCGACGAGGCCACCTCGGCCCTCGATACCGAGAGCGAGAAGCTGGTGCAGGAGGCGCTGAACTCGCTACTCAAGGGGCGCACCTCGGTCATCATCGCCCACCGCCTCTCGACGATTCACAATGCCGACCAAATTGTGGTCATCGACCAGGGCCGCATTGCCGAGCAGGGCACCCACGCCGAGTTGATGGCCCGCGGCGGCATCTACGCTCACCTGATCAAGATGCAGAGTCTGGAGTAGAGCCCCAAACAGAGAACAGCAAACGAACTTATAAAGGTAAATTTATCTATAACTATGAAATTCAAGGAGTACAAGGGATTAGACCTGCCCGCAACAGCAGATAAAGTCCTCAAACTGTGGGATGCCGAAGACACATTCCACCAGAGTATCACCACGCGCGAGGGTTGCCCCTCGTTTGTCTTCTACGAAGGCCCCCCGTCGGCCAATGGTATGCCGGGCATCCATCATGTGATGGCCCGCACCATCAAGGATGTATTCTGCCGCTACAAGACGCAGCAGGGCTACCTGGTTCACCGCAAGGCGGGTTGGGACACCCACGGTCTGCCCGTAGAGTTGGGCGTCGAGAAGAAGCTCGGCATCACGAAGGAGGATATCGGCAAGACCATCTCGATTGAGGAGTACAACCAGAAGTGCCGCGAGGCGGTGATGGAGTTTACCGGTATGTGGGAGGATTTGACTCGCAAGATGGGTTATTGGGTTAATATGGACGACCCCTACATCACCTACGACAATA
>CAYRPL010000212.1:0-2692 GCA_964426045.1 uncultured Alistipes sp.
CTGAAGCACCTCTATCCTATATTGAACTTTTAAGTGTTACAAAGTACTAGTGATTGCTAATTGCTCATTGCAATTACTCCATGCCGCGGATGCGGACTTCGGTGATACCCTTCAACTCGCTTACGAGGCGCTCCAGGTCGGTGAGCTCCTCGACCTGGCCATAGTGGTAGGGGTAGAAGATGCGGGGACGAAGGTTTTTCAGCACACCCACCACCTGATCGACGGTCATCGTATAGGGCTGATTGACCGGCAGCAGGGCGATATCCACCCCCTCGAGAGAGTTCATCTCGGGGGTATCCTCTCCGTCGCCGGCAATGTAGAGGGTTGTGCCGCCGAAGTGGAGCAGATAGCCCACATCCTCACGCTCTTTGGGGTGGAAACCCGTTCGGCCCTCGGAGTAGTTGTAGGCCGCCACGGTGCGAATGTGCAGGAAGTCAAAGGGGTCGGCCTCCTCGCTGGGGCGCAGGGCCGTGCACGAAATCTCGGCCTCGGCCAAAAGGGCGGCTGTGGTGTGGTCGCAGAGGATCTGCGTCTGTGGCTTTAGGAGTTTCTGCACCGCCTCGACCTCGAAGTGGTCGTAGTGGTGGTGCGAGATGAGAATCAGGTCGGCCTTCGGGAGGTTGTCGTAGTCGGCAAATCCCGTTACGGGGTCGGTATAAATCCACTTGCCGGCGATCTCGAGGGCCAGCGATGCATGCTTAAAAAAGCGCATGCGGAACTCGGTTCCGTCGTTTGTCTTCAGCGTATCAATCGGATAGTCGATTGCTTTTGCGTTGCATTTTTCGGTTGTCATAAGCCTCGGTTTTCAGACAAAGTTAGCAAGAATCACCGACTTTTCCAAACCTTCGAGGAAATATGACGGAAAATTTCTATCTTTGCCGTTGTAACAACGCCTTATGGCGCCGGTGGGCTGTTGGCTGCAGCCGACTCGCCGTGTTGGGACAATAAGCGAGCCCGAAGGGGCGTTAGCAGAGCGAATAACTGAAAAATGAGTATGAAAAAGTATCTTTTTGGTATCATTACCACCCTCAGCCTGTTTTTGGCAGGTTGCAACACCGACTCTTCGAATGACTATGCCGGAGCCTACGACGCCGTAGCGGCCGGTATTGGTATCTACAACTCGGCCTCGACCCAGCACTCCCTCTCGCTCGACGGAGCGGGCGTGGCGGTGCGCCTGGCCATGCTGCTCGACGAGGCGACGTCGCAGGGCAAGAGCATCGACGAGGTGACCATCAAGACCGAGTATCAGGAGTATCGCCTCAAGGATATGCTCTTTGGGCGTGGCGTGACAATCAAAGCTCAGGAGGGCGACTACCTGATTGCCTACCAGGGCACGGAGCCAGCATCGCTCGACTCGTTCTACCGCCAGGGCTCCTATCGCATTAAGACCTCGAATCTGGCCCTTGGTGCCACGACCGAGATGCAGCCCTGGGTTGTAACTCCCGAGGGTGAGGTCATTGTCTACCAGAGCCTCTCTTCGTCGGGCAGTAAATTTATCGTCAGAGAGGGCACTACGCGCCTCAGCTCCCGTGGCAATGGCAGCTACCGCATCGCTCTGGAGGGGCTCAAAGTCTCGTTTGAGGGCTACGACCAATTCTCCTCGGATTGGAGTGGCGTGTGGTGCTTTGCCCCCTCGACCACGACGGGCGATTTGAGCTTCTCGAACCACGATAAAGACACCTTCCGTCTCTTCGGTTCGGCCTCGGGTGCCACCTTCTACGCCTATAACAACACCTCGACGACGCGCATGAGCTACAGCGTGGCCGAGCTTACGCCCCTCTGCTGGCGCCCCTCGGAGACCGGTTCGCACACCTTTATCACCTCGAGTGAGGAGGTTGCCGAGCTGACCCACCCCTCGGACTATTCGCAGAATATCTATCCCGCCTCGAAGGTGACCGTCAAGCGCAACTACCGGGACGGTAAGAGCACGACCCAGATTACTTATAATGGTGCCACCATGGAGCTGTAAACTGAAAATGTAAAAACCTAAAACAATATGAAACACACACATCCCAACTATTTGAAAAACCTCCTGCAATGGGGCGTATTGGCCGCTATCGTAGGAACCATCAGCTGGCGTAAGCTCCACGAGCAGCCCGTTGATGTCGAGGCCTACTGCCCCTTTGGCGGCCTGGAGGCCCTCTCGACCTACCTGCACAGCAATTCGCTGGCCTGTTCGATGTCGATGCTCCAGATTATGATGGGTATCACGCTGGCTGTCGGCGTTATCCTCTTCTCGAAGCTCTTCTGCGGCTATCTCTGCCCCTTGGGCACCGTAGGCGAGTGGCTGGGCAAGGTGGGCAAGAAGCTCCACTGCAACCTCGAAGTACGCAGTGGTTCGCTGGGTGACCGCCTGCTGCGCGTGGTGAAGTATGTGCTGCTGTTCGTGATTTTCTACTACACGATCGACTCCAGCGAGCTCTTCTGCAAGCGCTTTGACCCCTACTATGCGCTGGCTACTGGCTTCAAGGGTGAGATTATCCCCTGGCTCTCGGCTATAATGGTTTCGGTGCTCTTCCTCGGAAGCCTCTTTATCAAGATGTTCTGGTGCCGCTACATCTGCCCGCTGGGAGCCCTGAGCAATGTTTTCAAGTTCACCCCCTTCTTTGTGGTGCTGATGGCAGGTGCCTGGGGCCTTGCCAAGCTCGGCGTGGAGGGTGCCTGGGTTTGGGTGCTGGGCGTAATGTGCGCC
>CAYRPL010000213.1:0-2678 GCA_964426045.1 uncultured Alistipes sp.
AGGCTCAAACAAAAAAAGACCTGCCTAACATTTTTTAATTGTTAGACAGGCTCATCGTTGTTTTTAAGGCCGAGCGTTGCAACTACCACCTCCTGCCGCCAAACCTTCGATTTTATAGGGCACCTTTTGCACCTTAATCATTCCCCCGGAAGGGCAGTACGTTTTAGTACAGCCCTTCCGGGGGAATTTCATTGCGGCACAAAATCTGCTCCTCTAAAATCAAAAAATGGGAGCGTTGAGTAAGGTCGTTTGACTGGACAAACTGGGCAATCGGAAGTGAAATTCAAAATTCAAAATTCAGAATTCAAAATTTTCCACATCAAGAATAACTCCTAATTGAAAAATTGCTCATTGCTCATTTCTCATTTTAATTAAAAAACTCCTCATTCCTAACTCCTAATTCCTAATTGCTCATTGTCTATTCCCCTCCGTAGTTCTGTCGGATATAGTCGATGATGGTGAAGTTGTAGTCACAGGTTGGGGTTCCGCTGGTGCGCTCCCGGGTGTGGAGGATATGGCGGCTGTCGCTCTGCACATAGCTCTTTAAGAAGTGCTCGACCACCTCGAAATGGTCGTACATCGGATCTTCGGCCAAGGCGTGGTCGGCACCCTCCACCGAGTAGAACCAATGGGGTGCTTCGGCTGCGGAGAGGGTTTCGGCAAGGTACTCCGAGCCGTAGAATCCGGCCCCGGGAAGCTGTACGGCCCCATAGGGTACGTTGCGGTCGGCATTGCCGTGGAAGAGCAGCATCGGGGCGGGCTCACGGCTCCAGGTCACAGAGTCGCCCAGGTGGAAGATGGCTCCGGCCATGGAGATTACACCTGCATAGCGGAAATCTTCGGGGAGCATTTGTGCCTGCGGGTCACCATTGCAGCGCATAAATTCGCCTTGCAGGGCGGTGATGGCACCTGCACTCGAGCCTATCACGACAATCTGCTCGGGGTTGATGCCCCAATTCTCGTGTTGCTCCACGGTGTAGCAGGTTGCCGAGTAGAGGTCGTCTACGGCGGTGCGAATGGCCTCCACCAACTTGCGGGCAAAGCCCTCGGGCGTAGCAAAATCCTCGGCCGAAGCACTCTTTAGGGTGGTGCGGTAGTCGATGGCCAGCACATCAATACCCGAGTCCGCCATGCGATGGAAGAACTCCTCATACTGTGGGGCTCGTCGGTCACCTCCGGTGAATCCGCCACCAAAGAGGAAGATTAGGCAGGGATGCCCGCTCTCTTGCGGTCGGTTGGTTTGGGCGTAGCGATCCAGCAGCAGCGAATCAGCTCCCTTGACAGCGTAGCAGTGGGTCGAGCGCTCCACTGTGGGGTGCTCGTTTTGGGATTTTCGGCCAAAGCCGAGGGTGACAACAACGACAAAGGCGATGAGTGCCACTAAGATAGGTAAAACTCTTTTCATATTACATCATCTCTTCATAAGCATATTGTACGGCACGATTCAGAATTGCCAGCAGCGGTGCCGTCTTGCGGAACTCCTCAGCGGCACGTTGCACTAAGTTGGGTGCGGCCAACCACTCGCGCGTCAGGTGCTGCTCCAATAGAAAATCCTTCTTGCGGAGCCAATCTGCAAACTCCGCATCGGTCGGATAGCCGCGGGGCACCCGCTTAAGTTGCTCTCCCGGGTAGAGGTGGAAGCCTTCGGCCTCTTTGATGGCGGCAGTAATGGCGGCTCCGTTGTCGTAAATCTCGTCGCGTAGGCTCTGCAAAATCGCCCCCTGGGGCATGTAGAGCCCCGCGGCCAGCATATTCTGCCAGCGATCTCCGGGTTCGGTTGGCTCTATGTGGAAGTAGTAACCGGCATAACCCGAGCACTTGCCCTTCGGGCAGATGTAGATGCCTAACCAGCTCTTGTAGGGAGACTTGTCGGGCGAGAAGCGGATGTCGCGGTTGATGCGATAGGTGCAGTCGGATACCTGTAAACCCCGCACCGCAGGGTCAAAGGTCTCTATTGCTTCGATAAGCTCGGCCGCAAATTGGTGATACTCTCGTCGAATCTGCTCCCACTCCCCGCGGTGAGCATCAAACCACGTTTTATTGTTGTTGGCCTTCAGTCGGGCCAGAAAATCAAGAATATGAAGCACCTTCTATTTTTAATTAGTAATTAGTAATTAGGAATTAGGAATTGTTCCTGATGTAGAAAATTTTGAATTTTGAATTTCACTTCCGTTTCCCCCGTTTTCTCAGTTTCCTCAGTTTCCTCAATTTCCTCAATTTGCCTGGTTCGATAACCTCCCGCTATGCCCCCGCTTTTTGATTTTAGAGGAGCAGATTTGTTCCTATACGATGGTTGGCTCGGATGGGCTTTTCTTTGCTTTTTGATTTTAGGCGAGAAAATTTTGTGCCAACGCGGGTTGGGCCGGATGGGACATACTCTCGTATTTCCCATTCGGCCCAAACAAGGCGGTGCAAAATTTACCGCATAAAATCGAAAAGACTACCAGGCGAAGAGCGGATACGCAGCCATCATCTCATTCACATCCTTGCGAACTGCTGCGATATTCTCCTCGTTCTCGGGGTCGTTCAGTACGCGGTCGATCAACTCGACGATGTACTCCATCTTGTCCTCCTTCACACCGCGCGAGGTGATGGCGGGGGTTCCGAAGCGCAGACCCGAGGTCTGGAAGGGCGAGCGGGTATCGAAGGGCACCATGTTCTTGTTGGTGGTGATATCG
>CAYRPL010000214.1:0-2613 GCA_964426045.1 uncultured Alistipes sp.
TATGAAAAAGATTAACTACAATCGCCCATATCACAGCAGCAGGTGGGAGAAAATTGAAATTTATCACAAACTTATTCACGAAGCGTTGGAACGGAGAGGCATTTATGGTATCATTTTTTCAAATGCCCCTGCGGTAAATCCTCAAACTTGCTATGAATTCGATTGCTATGAACTATTAAAGTTTGAGGGAGGCAAGATGCTTCACGCTACCACAAGACAAGAGTATCCCGAGAAGCCCATTATCTTTACCAAAGAACAATATGATGGAGGATTCTTGAAAGAACTTGACCAGCAGAATAATTCTACTTGGGCAGACGAGTTCAAGAATGCTAAATGGTATAAGTGGGATGATGTTATGGAGCAGAACCAATACTCGTGGGATAGCCTTTACTATTGTATGTGTGAGGCAATCAGCGAGTGTGCCGATGAAGACTCTTACTATGATGAGGAAGAGAACTACGATAGGGGTGACGCAGATTCTGATGATTGGATAGAAGACGAATACTGCTCAGATGAAGAAGACGAGGAGTGGGACGATGAAGAGTAGAAATGCCATTAATTCCACTTGTGCCAAGTTTTGGCACGGGTGGGGCTTATCTTTGTTGCCGTAAAAGAAAAGTTAAACCTTAAAAAAGTAGAAAACTATGAGCAACAAAACTACTTCTCCGAAGATAGCAATCTATGTTCACGGGCTTGCATCGGGTGCCTATTCGTTGAACTTTAAGAAGATGACCGAGAAATTTCCCCAATTCACTTGGGCGATGGCTGAATTTGGTGAAGACCTTGCCGAGAATGTCGAGCATCTGAATCGCCTTATTGCCCAACTGAATCCCTCGCTCATCGTAGGTACTTCGATGGGTGGCCTGACTGTGCTCTATGCCGATGCGCCCGATGCAGTGAAGATTGTTCATAATCCCGCCCTTTCGATTGCCGACTGCGTGCGCAACACCATTGGACTTGGCGAACACGAGTACTTCTGCCGCCGCCTCGACAAGAAGACAACCTTTGTGCTGACCGAAGAGATGTGCCGCTCGTGGGAGGAGTATATTTCCACGCACGAGATAAAGTTAGGCCGCGAAAACTACGCCATATTTTCTTTGGAAGACGAACTCTTGGGCGACGACGCTTCCACCCAAGCACACAGCACACTTACAGCAGCCGGTTTCATTGCTTGGATTGACCCCGAAGGCGCCCATTCGCTCACGCCCTCGACTTTTGAATTGATTGACAAATGTGTCACAAAGGATTGCAATATCGCCGAAAAATAGTTAAATTTGTAGTAGGAATTTAAAAAACTAATATGTTACTTATATGAAGAATGAAATATTAAAAAGGTTCATCGATCAGAATAATGAATTAATTAAAAACTGGTATGACAATCCCGAGACGAGAGTTGAAGATGATGTCTATTTTAAGAATCATACTAATACCACAAAAAGTAAGAAAAAAAATAAGGTTGAGTACAGCCCACTTTATAGAAGCAGTAGTGGTATAAAGTACTTTAAGTATAGACCTGAACCGTATCTTGGAGATCCATATAATTGTTCCGTAGTTATGCTAAACCTTAATCCGGGATTCGGAGGCGAAGATGGCGATAAACCTTTACATTGGAAGGATGGCATATTGGTCACTGATGAAATATGTCAAAATTATTATGACTATGCAAAAGAATTCCCATATATCAAGAAGAATGATAATTGCCATGAAGGAGCTAGAAAATGGTGGCAGTCTCGAAAAGTATGGTTAGATAATTTTGTAGAGAAAGTTGCGGGGGACAAGGTTGCTTCAGCGCCTTTAGCAATAGAACTTTGCCCGTGGCACTCAAAATCATGGAAGGATTTGAAATATAACGAAGATGAAGATCTACAAAATTATATTTTGAGCTATGTGATTGCTCCAGCAATTGAGGCAGCAAAAAAGGCGCAAGTAAAATATCCAGTTTGCATTGGTAAATCATTTGAAACTATTTTACCTTTGTTGGGATTTGATAAAGGTGAAAGATGTTGGAATCAAGATAGTGGTTTGAAAGATTGGCCGACTTCCAAAGGGAGGAAAACGCAAAGAACCTATCAACTGTTTAAGAATGAAAAGAATGAGTATATATTGAACATTTGGGCCCCAGGTGCGAATAAAACTCCATCTCAATCTTTTAATGATGCTGAAACATTCATTGTGAGCAAAATAAAAGAAATAATTAAAGATGTAAAATAACTTAGAGAGGCTCTTCAATAGTCAACACACCCCGAACATTTCCGGTCGGGGTGATTTTTTGACTGATAAAAAGCATTACTCCTGCACGCAGATCTTCTCGCTGGCAGCGCGGAGGGCGACAATTTGGGAGTCGGCTTCGAGGGTGTAGGTGCGGAGCAGGTGTGTGGGTGGCACATCTTCAAGAACTATGCGACCATTTGGTTTGTAGAGTAGCACCAAAAAACAGTAGAATAAGTGTGGTTTGTCGATTGTAACGGGACCTAAATTACTATAGAACTGATGAGGAATATGGACAACGATCCCCAATGTCAGGCGATTGCCATCAAGTACCTCAACGACATCACCATACCTAAATTCCTCCTGCAAATTCACATCTTCCTTTCGCTCATTGTCGAATAGCGG
>CAYRPL010000215.1:0-2608 GCA_964426045.1 uncultured Alistipes sp.
ATAATTGGGGCCACTATCTGTTGCGCCCTGAGATAGACGGGCATAATAAGAATATACTTTTAGAGTGCATTGCAATTTATCAGGAACATTTCCTTGCGTGAAGTCAACGGTAGCACATAACAGCTCCTCATTTTCCTCGCCGAAGCTGTGACTGGATATATAGTATGCCACATTTTTATCATCGCAATTGATGTTCGGATCAGCAACAAGGTGATCGTATTTCTCAGAATTCAGTCGGTAGAAGATGTTGACTTGCTTTTGATCCACTATCAGGTATTCTATTTCAGCAGTTATATCATTTTGTGTTTTCTTTTGATCAATAATTTGCACATAATCATTTTCCACAGCACTGGTCAGCGATTTAGAAAAAATTACCGATTCAGCAAGCTCTCGTAAGACTGGTACTCGGGAACAGGCATTCGCTACCGGCGCAGACAAATTCACCAATAAGATAAATGTAGCAAGGCAAGTAATTAAGCCTCCTAAAGGACAGGCAATAAGCTTTACTGTTCTTTTCCTTTTTTTCCTGTACGCTCGTTCTAGCGTATCTTCCAACCCCGGAGCCGGTTGATTCAGTTCTGTGAGCATAGCATCAAGCTCCATTTTTCGATTCATAAAAGCACCTCCTCTTCCAATTCAAGCCGAAGTAGCTGCAACGCCTTTCTCTGACGGGTTGCAACAGTTCCCGGGGGTATATGTAACGTCTGGGCAGTTTCGGCTACGGTATAGCCACCAAAAAACCGTAGGATAATAACATCTTTCAGATCCTTTGGGAGTTTCCGAAGTGCTTCCTTCAACGGCAAGGAATCGAATTCCTCCGCTGCCATCTCAGGCAACTCTTCCAGCGGTTGAACTCGCTTTTGTCTACGCAGTTCATTGTGACATTCGTTAATCAATATACGGGTAATCCAGGTATCAAAGAATTCCGGCTGTCGTAGTCTCCCTTTACCGCACAGGGCTTTGTATACAGCTTCATCCACAGCATCCAACGCCAGGTTTTCACTTCCCAGATAAGTCAGAGCTGTCTTATAGAGTTTTATTCTGACGGACTCAACCCGTTTTCCAAATTCCTCATGATTCACTGCCGCTTCACCTCCTTGTACCTATTAGACGTTTGAAGAGGATATTTTTATTTCCCATTCTAAAAATTTTTATAATATAACATTCATTGCAAAAACCCGGAAGGTGTTTACCTTTGAAGGTGTAAACTAAAGGTAGACATACGGAAAAGAACCCGTGTGTCTACCTTTTCTTTATGCTAAAATCAATGTATCAGGGGGTGGCTCTATGCAAAAAGGACAGAAGAAACGCATATGGACATTAGAACAGAAACTAGAGATTGTGCATAAGCATTTAGACGATCATATCTCCATAAAGAAATTAGCAAAGGTGTATGGGATCAATCACGGTCAGGTCAGTGCATGGACAAAGAAGCATTTAGATGGCGGAGAAGCTGCACTTGCAGCAAGACCCGGAAATAAGTTTGCAGCATTACATAGCAGCAAATGTCTCTCTGAAGTAGAACGGCTGCGACTGTTAGTGGCAAAGCAAGAAATAGAAATAGCACGATTAAAAAAAGGGTACTGGGTGGAAGGAGTTGGTGCAAACAGGGAGTACGTTTCTGGACACGACAAGAGTACGAAATCATTGAAGAACTAAAAGAAAAATATTCAGTTTTGTTTTTATGCCAGCTCATGGGAGTCAGTAAATCCGGTTATTACAAATGGCGGAACCGACAAGGTGTTCTCAATCGGTATGAGAAGGACAGGCTGTTGCTTACAAAATTGCTGACTGAACAGCACAAACTGCATCCCTCTCATGGATATCATATGCTTGCAGACGATGTGTTTCGGGCTACGGGATGGCTATTCTCTCACAACTTGGCACATAAATGCTGCAAACAGGCAGGTATTCATTCAAAGGCCAGAAAATATCGATATAAGAAAAAAGAGGGAGAAGAACATATTGAGTTTCCTAACGAAGTCAATGGCAACTGGAACGCAACCGGTCCTGTTCAGATTGTTGCTTCCGACATGACAATATTCAAGAATAACGGCAAGAGTTGGGAGTGGACGCTTCTTGTCGATACGTTTAATAATGAGATTCTTGCACACCAGGCGACGCCAATCCAAGGCAGTAATAAACCATATTACCACTGCCTGGAAGTTCTCAAACAACTTGCAGGCAAGAAAAATGAGGAGCAGACACCCCAGGTAGTCTTGCACACCGACCAGGGTTCCGTCTACTCCTCACAAGCCTTCCGACAGGCTCATGAACATTATAACATACTTCGGTCGATGTCGAAAGTAGGAACTCCAACAGATAACGCAATAATTGAAGCATTAAATGGCTGGATCAAGGAAGAATTATACCTTGACTTCGGTCTGGAGACCGCTGAGGACGTTCCCAAACTGCTGGACGAGTATGTGTATTACTTTAATAACAGGCGGCCTGCGGCCGCTCTGGGCTATAAAAGCCCAGTTCAGTACAAGACCGAACTGGGCTTCTAATACTATGGGGTTTTTAATTGTCTACTTTTGCTTGACAGATGCAAAACCGTTGCGGTTTCTGGGTTTTTGAATGTTCGTAAGAGAAGAGAATTATCTCT
>CAYRPL010000216.1:0-2574 GCA_964426045.1 uncultured Alistipes sp.
TTACAGAATGATTACGGTCTTTTAGTAGCGGGAGGAGGACTCGAACCTCCGACCTTTGGGTTATGAGCCCAACGAGCTGCCAACTGCTCCATCCCGCGATGTATCTTTACTTTTGTTAAGAAGTATCGCTGTTTGATGGTGCAAAGATAATACAAATATTTCGCTTTTCCAAATAAAAATCTCGCACCAAGCCCCCAAAGTAACGGTGGAAAAGCTGCAATCCGCTGACAATGAGTAGAAAACAGCCGCAGTAGAAAAATTAAAAATTTTTGAAAAGCGCCCTTTGTGTCCTATTGCTTTCGGCGATACTCCTCGAAAATAAAGGGGTGGGGGTATTTCTCGCCCTGTTCGTGGCGTTGGCTGCTGACGAGCTCCCACTGCGAGGCGTTCCAATCGGGGAAGCGGGTGTCGCCCTCGTAGGGGTGTTCTACGCGGGTGAGCAGGAAGCGGTCTGCTAACGGCAGGGCCTGGGCGTAGATCTGAGCCCCGCCAATAACAAATACCTCCTCGTCAGTAGGGAAGAGGGCCAGGGCCTCATCGAGCGAGTGTACGACGGTGCAGCCGGCGATTTCGAGCCCACGCTGGCGGGTGATGACCACATTTTGGCGGTTGGGCAGGGGGCGCCCCAGCGACTCATAGGTCTTGCGGCCCATGATAACGGGGTGTCCCGAGGTGTGGGCTTTGAAGTGCTTCAAATCCTCGCTGATATGCCACAGCAGGCTGTTCTTGTCGCCAATTACCCCATTTTGGGCCACGGCTACGATGATGCTTATCATAATTCAAACTTCTATTTCAGCACTCAAAATTAGCAAACTTATGGCGAAATACAAAAAATATGCTTAAATTTGTGGTGCCGTCTGTGATGGGCGGCAACATATAATAGTGAAAGTGTTTCGCTGACTTTTTATCGAAATCTGGAAAATTTCATTATACGAAAGCGGCAAAACTCATCACCGATGTTGTGCATATGCAGTTCTTGCATGTGTCGTTCGGTGTTGAGTATGTCTATTCGTATAAGGGTATTCCAGAACCTCGATAAAGTAGACACACAGACTCCACACTTTTCTATTTTTATGTTTAGCAGGAAACAAACCATTAAATATTTTATACAATGAAGAAAAATTTCCTCTTTCTTTTGGCTGCACTCTTTGCGGCCGAACTCTCGGCCCAGGAGCTGACGGTCAAAAGTTTCGAGTTGAGAGAAACAGACCTTCGCGCCAAAACCAAACCCCGTAATGATAAGAATGGTGAGCCATGCGCCATGTTGGCTGTACAGATTGCGGCCCCAAACTGTAAATTTAGCGGTGACTTTATGGTAGGCGAGGCCGAGCAGGGGTTTGGAGAGTATCTGATATATATGGCAAAAGGAGCGCGCAAAATCCGTATTGTGCATCCTGACTATCTATTTCTTCCTCTCGAATTCTCCTTTCCTTCGCCACTCGAATCAATGCGCGCCTATTCGTTGATTCTGGAGGTCCCTATCTATACCCATTACGCTGAGATCGTTGAACAACAAGCAAAAAACAATTCGGCCCAACCCACCGGACAACCGGTCGTAAAATCGAATATCCAACCTTCAAAACCTGTCGGGGAATATAAAGTGGGCGACTACTACAATGAGAACGACAAGGAGGGCGTGGTCTTTTGGGTCGATGAGACCGGCAAACATGGGAAGATAGTAAGCTTAACCGAATCGAGTTTCTTGCAATGGTCCTCAGATAAGGCTTTCCAAAAAAATTTTGTTGGCTGTTTTTCTTCGCATCGTGGAGGACAAAACATGGATGTCATCATGAAAATTTTGGGCTGGCGAGAAAAATTCCCAGCTTTTACCTGGTGTGCAGATTTGGGCGAAGGGTGGTATCTTCCCGCAGAAGAGGAATTGGCAGCCATATCCAAAGTTTTTGATTTGGTTAATTCCTCTTTGATTAAACATGGAGGAAAAGCATTGAGTGGCAGGGGAGGTTTTTATCTTTCATCATCGGAATCTGAAATTTATAAAAAAGTGGCACGACACGTTAATGTAAAGAAAGGAGAGGTATATGATACTAGTAAGAGTTACAATCAATATGTGCGTGCTGTGTCCACATTTTAGCCTTTGGGCTTAGGAGTTTCGCTCTGCTTTTCGGCAGGGCGATTTTTTTGCGGTCTGATGAGTGCGGGGCTAATGAATTTAAGGAGTTTAATAAATTTAAGGGAAAAGGAATCTTTTAGGGGCGCTCCTTAAACTCCTAAAATGCTGAGGAAACTGGGAAAACTGAGGAAACTGAGGGTAATTCAAAATTCAAAATTGAACCGAGAGGAGTGGGAATTGCCGGGAATTACTGGGAACTACTAAGAGTTGCTACGGTAATGGGTGTACAGGAAATGGCCACCCCAGCCCTCGCAGCCACTCCCAGCCTCTCCCAGCCCTCCCAGTCTGTAGGCCAAA
Source organism: uncultured Alistipes sp. (assembly GCA_964426045.1). Lineage (GTDB taxonomy): Bacteria > Bacteroidota > Bacteroidia > Bacteroidales > Rikenellaceae > Alistipes. The sequence goes on from CAYRPL010000216.1 coordinate 2,429, forward strand.
AAATTACTCATTGCTCATTAAATAGATGACCACTAAAAAACTCCTCCCCTAAGTTATTTTTAAGTTTTAGATTGCCATGCACCTAAAGGTGCTCGCAATGACTGAAAGTAAGCTAAAAACGAGCGGCTTATGCTGCTCGTTTTTAG
>CAYRPL010000217.1:0-2522 GCA_964426045.1 uncultured Alistipes sp.
GAGCCTGATTATAACTTGTTGCTATTCAATTAGTTTAAACAAGACACTAGTGATTGCTAATTGCTAATTGCTAATTGCTAATTGTTTAATCTCGCTGGAAGATATCGCGTGTATAGACCTTCTGTTTCACGTCGTCAAGTGACGTGTCGTAGCGGTTGGCGATGATGGCCGAGCACTCAGCCTTGAAGCGCTCGAGGTTGTTTACAACCTCCGAACCGAAGAACGAGACGCCATTCTCCAAGGTGGGCTCATAAATAATCACCTTGGCACCCTTGGCTTTGATGCGCTTCATCACGCCCTGAATGGCCGACTGGCGGAAGTTGTCCGAGTTGGACTTCATCGTCAGGCGATAGACACCCACCACGACCTCCTGCTCCTTCGAGATATTCCACGGACTCGATGCGGTGTAGTAGCCCGCCTTGGCGAGCACCTGGTCGGCGATGAAGTCCTTGCGTGTGCGGTTCGACTCCACGATGGCCGACATCATATTCTGGGGAACGTGGTCGTAGTTGGCCAGCAGCTGCTTGGTATCCTTCGGCAGGCAGTAGCCTCCATAACCAAACGAGGGGTTGTTGTAGTGCGAGCCGATGCGGGGATCGAGACCCACACCCTCGATGATGGCCTGCGAGTCGAGGCCCTTAATCTCGGCATAGGTGTCCAGCTCGTTGAAGTAGCTCACGCGCAGGGCCAGGTAGGTGTTGGCAAAGAGTTTGACGGCTTCGGCCTCCTTCATACCCATAAAGAGGAGCGGAATATCCTCCTTCAGGGCGCCCTGTTGCAGCAGCTCGGCAAAGCGGTGGGCGTAGTGCTCCAACTTCTCGAGGTCGGCAATGCGGGTGATGGCCTCATTCTCGGCCTCGAACTGCTCGTCGTTGATGAGCTTCGGAACACCTACGATGATGCGCGAGGGGTAGAGGTTATCATACAAAGCCTTGCTCTCTCTGAGGAACTCGGGCGAGAAGAGCAGGTTCAGACGCTCGACACCCCGTGCGGCATACTTCACATAGAGCGAGCGGGTATAACCTACCGGAATGGTCGATTTGATGACCATCACCGCCTCGGGGTTTACCTCCAGCACCAAGTCGATGACATCCTCCAGGTGGTGGGTGTCGAAGTAGTTCTTTACGGGGTCGTAGTTCGTGGGTGCGGCGATAACAACCATCTCGGCCTGTGCATAGGCCGCACGACCATCGAGCGTAGCCTTGAGATTCAGCGGCTTCTCGGCCAGATACTTCTCGATATACTCATCTTGAATCGGCGACCTCTTATTATTTATAAGGTCTACCTTCTCCTTAATCACATCTACGGCCACCACCTCATTGTGCTGGGCCAAAAGGGTCGCAATCGAAAGACCCACATATCCTGTTCCTGCTACGGCGATTTTCATACAATTAGGAGTTAGGAATTAGGAATTAGGAATTATCCTTTACCCGTTACAATAATTTTGAATTCTGAATTGTGAATTGTGAATTGTGAATTGTGAATTGCACTGCCTATCCGTAAAACTCTTTGTACCACTCGGCGAAGCGGCGCAGTCCCTCACGCAAGGGGGTGTGGGGCTTGAATCCGAAGTCACGCTCTAAGGCCGAGGTGTCGGCAAAGGTCGTGGGTACATCTCCGGGCTGCATGGCTACCAGCTCCTTGTGGGCCTCGAAGTCGTAATCCTCGGGCAGCACACCGGCACGAATCAGCTCCTGCTGCAGAATATCGACAAAGTTCAGCAGGTTCTCAGGCTCGGAGTTGCCGATGTTGTAGACCGCATAGGGAGGCTCGGGCAGACCATCCTCGCCCTGCTTGCGGGCCGGGGCCTTACGCATCACACGCAGCACACCCTCCACGATATCATCCACATAGGTAAAGTCGCGCATGCAGTTGCCGAAGTTGAAGATTTTTATCACCTCGCCACGGCGCAACTTGTCGGTGAAGCCGAAGTAGGCCATATCGGGGCGTCCCGCAGGGCCATAGACCGTGAAGAAGCGCAGACCCGTCGAGGGGATGTTGTAGAGCTTCGAGTAGGCGTGCGCCATCAGCTCGTTGGACTTCTTGGTCGCGGCATAGAGCGAAACCGGATTATCGACCTTATCGTCGGTCGAGTAGGGCACCTTCTTGTTCGAGCCATAGACCGACGACGAGGAGGCGTAAACCAGATGCTCGACACCCCGCTTGCCCCCATCGTAGCTGTGACGACAAGCCTCCAAGATGTTGAAGAAACCTATGAGGTTGCTCTCGATATAGGCCTCGGGATTGGTAATCGAGTAGCGAACTCCGGCCTGCGCCGCAAGGTTTACAACCACGTCAAACTCATACTCCGCAAACAGAGAATCAATCAACGACTTGTCGGCCAGGTTGCCCTTCACGAACCGCCAGCGGCAATCCGGATGCGCCGCCGCTGCCCGCTCCAACTCCTCAAGACGATACTCCTTGATGCGCACGTCGTAGTAGTCGTTCACCGAATCCAACCCGACAACCTCAACCCCGCGCTCCTCCTCAAAAAGCCGCAATACCAACCGAGACCCAATAAA
>CAYRPL010000218.1:0-2493 GCA_964426045.1 uncultured Alistipes sp.
CATAGACCAGATTAGCGTTCAGCTGGTTGCGGAATACCTCGACCACATCCTCCGACTCGCCCTTGCGCATCAGACCGTGATTAACGTGTACGCAGACCAGCTTATCGCCGATGGCCTTGAGCAGCAGGGCTGCCACCACCGACGAATCGACACCGCCCGAGAGGGCCAGCAACACCTTGCGGTCACCCACCTGACGGCGAACAAGCTCAATCTGGTCGGCCACGAAGTTCTTCATATTCCAATTGGTCTCAGCCTTGCATGCATCGAAGACAAAGCTCTTCACAGCGGCCTTGACAGCCTCCATATCGTCGGCAAACTGCGGAAGTTTCACCTCACAGCGGGCCTTGTCGTGGCCGGCAGCCATCACCGGATAGCCTGCCTCATAAATCTCGGGGAGCACATCAATCTCCACCCCATCGATTACGTTGTTGGGGCCTCCGTTGATAATCACACCCTTTACGTTGGGGAGAGCCTGCAGCTCGCTGGCCGTGATGTCGTGAGGATAGATCTCGCTGTAGACACCCAGGTCGCGGATGGCTCGCGCCAAGACCGTATTCTCATGGCTGCCCAAATCGAGGATTACAATCATCTCTTGTTTCATAGATTTCTATTTTTTTGTATTTGTTCTATTCAAACTTTTCGGGGCTGAGCCGAATTTGAAAACAGCACCCAGCTCACGATGCGCCTTTGGAAGTGCGGAATCGGAGAGCCGGGTGAAAGTTGCATGCCTTATATCAGTTTATCGCTCACTCGAATAGTTGGGAGCCTCGCGCGTGATGGCCACATCGTGCGGGTGGCTCTCATTCATACCCGAAGCCGTAATGCGGGTGAAGCGTGCCGTCTGCAAGGTCGGGATATCCTTCGCGCCGCAGTAACCCATACCCGAGCGAATACCGCCCACGAGCTGGAATACCGTCTCGCTCAACTTGCCCTTGAAGGGGACACGGGCCACAATACCTTCGGGAACCAGCTTATTGATATTTCCCTCGCAGCCCTTCTGGAAGTAGCGGTCAGCCGAACCGGCCTTCATCGCATCAATCGAGCCCATACCACGGTAGCTCTTGAACTTACGGCCGTTGTAGATAATCGTCTCTCCGGGGGCCTCCTCCGTACCGGCAAACATCGAACCAATCATCACGCAGTCACCACCGGCAGCCAGCGCCTTGACCAGGTCACCCGAGTAGCGCAGACCTCCGTCGGCAATCACCGGAACACCCGAGCCCTTGATGGCACTTGCCGCATCGTAGATGGCCGTCAGCTGGGGAACACCCACACCGGCAATAATGCGCGTGGTACAGATCGAACCCGGACCGATACCGACCTTTACGCCATCGGCGCCATTCTCCACCAGATACTTGGCAGCCTCGGCCGTGGCGATATTTCCTACCACCACATCCAGCGAAGGATAGGTAGCCTTAATCTGCTTGAGCAGGCTCACAATATTGCGCGAGTGGCCGTGTGCCGAGTCCAATACCACGGCATCGACATCCTCATCCACCAAGGCCTTGACACGATCCATGGCATCGGGCGTCACACCCACACCGGCGGCTACACGCAGACGACCCTTCTCGTCCTTGCAGGCGTTGGGGTGGTCCTGTACCTTGGTAATATCCTTGTAGGTAATCAGACCCAGCAGGTGGTTCTGGTCGTCTACCACGGGCAGCTTCTCAATCTTGTTGTTCAAGAGCACCTCCGAGGCGTGCGAGAGCTCGGGGTTGTGGGTCGTAATCAGACGCTCACCCGGGGTCATCACCTCCTCAATCTTGCGGTTCATATCGCGCTGGAAGCGCAGGTCGCGGTTGGTCACAATACCAATCAGGTGCTTCTCGCCATCCACCACGGGAATACCTCCAATCTTGTTCTCGCGCATCAGATCCAAGGCATCGGCCACCGTATTGTCCTTCGAGATGGTCACCGGATCGTAAATCATGCCGTTCTCGGCACGCTTCACCTTGCGCACATGAGCCGCCTGCTCGGCAATGGTCATGTTCTTGTGAATCACGCCGATACCACCCTCACGCGCCAATGCAATGGCCAAGGGAGCCTCGGTCACCGTATCCATCGCAGCGGATACAATGGGGACATTGAGCCAGATATTTCTGGAGAATCGGGAACGCAGAGAAACCTCTCGCGGCAACACTTCCGAATAGGCGGGCACCAGGAGCACATCGTCAAACGTCAGGCCCTCTGTCTGTACCCTTTCATTGATAAACGACATAGGTCTAAATGGTTTTTGTTGCCCGCAAAAGTAGTTAAAATTTTCGAGATTTCCGATTTTTTCTACCATTTTTTTCACCATTTTTACACAAAGCCGACCATACAGGGGAAGCTATATATAATATAGGTATGACCAATTCAGAATTCAGAATTCAGAATTCAAAATTATTTAAGGGGACCGGGGAAACTGGGAAAGGAATTCTCAATTCACAATTCACAATTATTTTTAGGGGCATTAGGGGGGGGTATTCCTAATTCCTAATTCCTAATTCCTAA
>CAYRPL010000219.1:0-2456 GCA_964426045.1 uncultured Alistipes sp.
ATTAGCTCGTTTACGCCTTTAATGAGGTAGGCTTCCTTTGCACCATTGACGATTATTTTGGCTCGGTGCTTATGTCGTGGTTTCTTGTTTGCTGGCATTTTCGATTGCCTTCTTTTGTCGTGCTCTGCGTTTATATTCGTTGTGTCTTTGGTTATATTTGCGCTGAGTTTCGATTGCTTTAGGATCGCCTTGTGCGATTAGGTTTTTAATGCTTTCTCTGTAGAGTCGCTGGTATTCTCTACACTTCTCTTTGTTCTTCTTGCGCCAAGCCTTTTCGGCTTCTCGTTTTCTTTTGAGTGCTTCGATTGCTTTCGGGTCTCCGGCTTCTGCTCGCGACTTTTTGATGCGCTCATAATCGGTGCTACTGCGCTTGCATTCACCTTTGTTCAGTTTGTATCCGAGTTGCAATGCTTTGTGATAGTGTTGCCTTAACACATCCTGCGTCAATCCGAGTCGCGCTGAAATAGTGGCTGGAGTTTCGCCGATAGAGGCGAGTTTGATTATCTTTTCGTACATAAAAGAAAAGCCACCCGAAGGTGGCTGTAAGAAAAGGAAAAGGCCTGTAAGACTTTCGTCAAACAGACCAATTCCGGCGAACCATGGATAGTTCCAAAACAAGTGTAGCATTAGCCGGCTACAGTTTGTAGTCAACCTGTACAAAATCTGTACAACTTCACCCGTGAAGACGAATTATGTTTAATTATTTTCTCAACATACTCTTGAGAAAGTTTGACTACATATTCGCCATCTTGTGCAGGTGTTGCTTCGGGAATAACTTCTCCTTCTTTAATCCTAAATTCGATGCAGTCTTTGATCCCGTACTCAGCCCATTGTTCGTTTGTTTCGCCCTCTGCCGGCCAAGTAAGCAATTCAGGGAGGTCTCTACAGGTGATAAAGGGGGAGCCGTCCTCAAGCGTTTCAAAGCGACAAGCAAAATCAAATTTACCCATACACTCTCCATTGAGTTATTAGATTTTTTGAAATAACTACATTTTGTAGTAATTTGTTCAAAATCTATACAAGTTACCAATCCCATCCTTCACCATCACAACATAGAGTGTTTCTTAATCGCGTCATATACATGCTCCAAATTTGGATTATCTTTAATTCTAAAGAAAAGAGCCTGTTCATATTCGAGCATTCCGTCATACTGCATTTCCAAATTCTGAAACATATTAGAGTCAGGATAGGCTTTTCGTACAGAACGCATATAGTCTTTCAGCTTCATTCTGCGGATATGAACTTGCATGAATTCCGCTTTGAGTCTCAGGCTCCAATCATCCGAGAGCATATCTTGGATTGTATCTTTTAGTTCCATGATTTCCTTTGGCTCTGTTGTTTTAAATAGGCACAACAGAGAAAGCCTGCCTCGAACTTATCGAATTGAAAGACTTGATTCTCTGACAAGATACACACCGGGAATCAGCACGCCCTCATTGATGTCGAACTTCAATTTCTTCTTGTCCGGTTCTCTCGGTTTTGGAGGAAGCAAGTATTCGTCCGGCAATTCGACCCCCTCATCAATCACGACTTTCTCAGCGTTCTTGCGAACGGATACCGTAATCGTTGGATCGCTGACTTTCTTTTCTTGCAGTCTCTGTAGAGCATCAAGTGATACGGCTTTGAAGTAATCGACTCGTTTTTCAATCGCTCTCTTGCGCTTAGTGAGTCGATCACACTCTTCTTTGATTGCGAAAATTTCGGAGTTTAATTCCTTGATATATCGTGCCGTATCAAGGATTGCCGTTTCGCTTTCTTGCTGGAAGTTTGCGAACTCCTCAGGGATAATGATTTCGCCCGTTTCTTCATCAATCGTGATGGCGTCTAGTGCCTGGCGGTGTCGCTCTGCTATTTCATAGATTCTCATGATCTAGTCCTTAGAAGGGTAAATCCGATTCTTCTTTTACGGGTTCTGCCGCGGTGTTTTGCGGTGTTTTGTTACCGTCATTCCAACTACCAAGCATTTGCACCATGTCGCAAAGAATCTCGGTCGTGTAATGCTTCTGTCCGTCTTTAACCCAATCACGGGTTCTAAGTCGTCCCTCAATATAGACGCTAGAACCTTTCTTTAAATACTGCCCGCAGATTTCGGCAGTCTTTCCGAAAGCAACAATGTTGTGCCATTCGGTTTGTGTTTCGCCATTGACTTTGCGAGAGGTCGCAATAGAAAAGTTTGCGATTGAAGAGCCACTGCTTGTGGCTTTAACCTCAGGGTCTCGGCCTAAATTGCCCAACAAAATAACTTTATTTACGGATGCCATATCATGATTCCTTTTCTAAATTCTTGACGTATGAAACCAGACCTGCCTTTTGAGGTTTATTGAGCTTGCCTGCGACCTGCGGGTTAGCCTTCATATACTCCACAAAGACTTCATAACCCTCGACCGCTACTCCTTCCAATGTCTGGATTTCTTCGGGGGTTAAAGCATGGTGCCAATCGGTATCCTCGTGCGCAG
>CAYRPL010000220.1:0-2449 GCA_964426045.1 uncultured Alistipes sp.
GGATGACAAAATCCTCTTGGGAGACATCGCGTCCGGTGATGTGCATGACTGCATCAGTGTCGTTGCGTTTGTCCTTGGTTAACACCCAACATGTGTCAGACGCACCCATAATTCCAACAGATCCGGAGATCATATTGAAAGGATCATCTTCATCTGTTTGCTTGCGATTATGGTGAATGCCTAATATGGCAATGTTGTGATGGTCTGCAAAAGCTTTGAGCGTTCCCAACTCGCGGTAGTCCTGCTGGTACGCTGTTTCTCGAGCGAGCGCTAATCCGCGGATCGTCTGCAGTGTATCAATGATGATCAATTTGGTTGTAGGGTACTGATATAAATAGTATTCCAGCGTTTCGATCAAGCCGCCATCCAATCTGACAATCTCAGTGTATGTTTGCAACAGGGGAGGAGCCGGTTCGCCCTGAAGATTTGTTTTCAGTCGACTCTGGAGCCGTGATTCTTCATCCTCGAATGCCAGGTATAAGACACCACATTGATGTGTTTGATGCTGCAGAAAGGGTTTGCCGGAAGCTAGGCAGATACCAAGATCCAAGGCCATCCAACTTTTTCCGATTTTGGGCGGTGCGGAGAAGATGGTTAATCCTGTAGGGAGAATATCATCAACCAGGAACTGAGCTGGCGCAAAATCTGCAGCCAATAAATCTGGCGCAGAAATAGGTTTGATTATGTGTGCCGGTTTTTTGATGGATGTAGAGTCGTCAACTTTTTGGGGCTCCCATTGTGGTGTATCAGCAATGAGAGAGGCAATTATGTTAAGCGCACTCTCTGTCCCGAAATGCTCAATCAAATCGCTGATATCGCCCTTGTCCGGGATTTCAGGCCAAACAGTTTGCAAGTCAAACACTTGCAAACTTGCCACATTGCCGTGCAGGGCTTTGGCGGTTTCCAAGGCGTAGTCCTTGCCGATGTCGTCGTTGTCTGCAAAAATGCACACATTTTTACCTTCGAGCTGCTTCGTATATTCAGGTTTCCATTTACTGGGACCGGCGCCGTCCATTCCGGAGACGGCATCGAATCCCAATGCGTGCAGACTATTGCAGTCTTTCTCGCCCTCTGCGATCAAAATGCTGTTACTAGCCAAAGAACCGGCTACATACAGCGCATGGGGGACACCCTGCCGGTTGTAGATCCAGCCGCCTTTGCCGTCAGGACGACGCCATATGCCTTTGGGATATTTGATGCTACGAACTTTTTCCGCAATCAGTTGACCGGCTGGATCAAAATATGGATAGGTTGCGGTAATCTCATTGGGTTTGTTTTTTGCTGTGGGCTCGCGGGCGGGGAACAAATCGCTCATCTCGAGGCCTAATGCGGCAAGGACATTTTCGGTACTGCAGCCTTTGTGGCAGTTTATTAGGATTCTGCCATCATCACCCTCAGAGACGGACAAACTGGGGTCCTGGTCATCGTGGGCTGGACAATGTGCGGTATATTGTCCGTTACGTCCACGGTGACCGGGGAGGAGGGTAAGAAGCTCAGGTAAGGTCATTGGACTGCTCACCTCCATTCAAGGCGGCAATGATGCTTCCTACGCTGCAACCTGCATGACAATACAGGAAAATGCGACCGTCATCGCCTTCAGCAACGGATAAACTGCGATACTGATCATCGTGGGCGGGACAGCGCGCCATGTATCGCCCGTTATGCCCACAGCAGTTGTGGAGACGTGAAAAAACATCAGACAAAGTCATGGTGTGGTCACCTCCTTTTCGTTTGCGCTGTAGCGCAGGTAATTTACGAGATGTGGGTAATACAGCAGTGCGCGGTTGCCGGCCATACGTACAGGAATGTCACCGGATTTGATCCAACAGCGCAGTGCGTTTTCAGAGATGGGCATGCCCTCGCGCTGGGCGCGCTGCACGGCCTCCCGGATCGTTACGATGCCGGGTTGTGGTGATGTGTTCTGCTTCATTTTTTAACCTCTTTTTGGATGTTATGGTGGTTGTCGGTTGAGAGCTCTCACAGTTATTATGATGGCTGGCGGCGATTATTAGAGAGGGTAAAAAAGAGGCGAAAAATCAAAATGTCCGCATAGCTGCGGTATTTTTGCTTGAGAAAGTTTGGAATAATACTACGATATCGGAAAATATCGAACATTTTGAGACGATAAAACACGATGATTCTATGTCCGTGAGATTTTAGACCCCCAAAAATGGGCGAAAATGGACCGCAGAATGCCAAAATTAGGCGTATTTTGTATGTTGCACTACTTTGTTTGAATATAAAGGTTTTTGAGTGGATCGATGTTTTGCCGTGTGCAATTCACGGCGCATATAAAAAACCTCGCTTGTCGCTAAACTGCGGTAAGCGAGGTTTTTTGCTGGCTGAATCAATGTTTTTACATAATAGTTTTAGATTACATTACTGAATAAGGGAGTGAGATAAATTGGGCTGAGTCCCAGGGCACAAGCTGAGAACAGTTGCGCCCAAA
>CAYRPL010000221.1:0-2440 GCA_964426045.1 uncultured Alistipes sp.
TCCTCGGCAATGGTCACGGCCTCGGGCTTATAGGTGTGTACCAGCTCGTTGGCTAACGAGAGGTAGGTGATGGCGTCGCGATTGACTCCGGCGTCGAAGAACTTCTCGCGGCAGTCAAACTCCGTATAGCCGAAGTGGTAGTAGAGCATCGAGGTCACTCCGTCGAAGCGGTAGCCGTCGAAGTGGTACTCGTCGAGCCAATACTTTACGTTCGAGAGCAGGAAGTGCTGCACCTCGGGGCGGCCGTAGTCAAAGACCTTCGAGTCCCAATAGGGCTGGTTGCCCGCCTCACCCGGGCGCGAGTAGTGGTGGTCCGAGCCGTCGAGTTCGTTGATGCCCTCGTTGAGGTTCTTCACATAGTGGGCGTGAACGATATCCATAATCACGGCGATACCCAATTCGTGGGCACGCTTTACGAGAGCCTTCAGCTCCTCGGGGGTTCCGAAGCGCGACGAGGGGGCAAAGAACGACGAGACATGGTAACCAAACGAGCCGTAGTAGGGGTGCTCGGCAATGGCCATCAGCTGTACGGCGTTGTAGCCTGCCCGCTTGATTTTCGGCAGAATCTTCTTCGTGAACTCGACATAGGTACCTACGCCCTCCTTCTCCTGGGCCATGCCGACGTGGGCCTCATAAATCAGCAGATTCTCGCCCTTGCGGTCAAACTGCCTGTCCTCGCCCCAATCGAAGGGCTGCGGAATCCAGAATTGGGCCGTGTAGTCCTTGGTCTGCTCATCCTGCACTACGCGCGTGGCATAGGCGGGGATGCGGTCTTTCCATCCGTTGTTGCCGTGAACGTGAATCTTGTAGAGCGAACCGTGAGTCAGACGGTCGCCATACATCGCCTCGGGCAGGAAGATGGACCAAACGCCGTTTTTGTCTTTGTTCAGGCGCAGCTCGGTGCGCTGCCAAGAGTTGAAGTCACCAAAGAGGTAGACATCGTGGGCTGCGGGCAGCCACTCGCGGAACCACCAACCCTTCAACATTCCGTCATACTGCCATCCGAAATAGTTGTAGCCGTTGGCATAGTCTGAAATCGAGCCCGAGGAGGCTGTAATTTCGTTGAGTTTATCGGTGAAAAGACGGTGGCGGTAGTTTAACTCACCCTCGACGGGCTTCAACCACTCATCCTGCTCTACAATGGGAAGTACGCTATCCATAATGCTTCTGATTTTTATCCAACTGACAAATATACAAAATTTTCCCCGAATAGCAATAGACTTTATTTAATTTTTCGTCGATTCAGCTCGGCCGAGTAGGCGCGGGCATTTTTCAGGTGCTCGCTGTAGGTGCGGGCGAAGTTATGGTAGCCGTCGAAGGTGGGGCGGGCACAGAAGTAGAGGTAGCTGTGCTCCTCGAAGTTGAGCACCGCCTCGATGGCCTCCCTGCCCGGCATGCAGATAGGCGAGGGGGGCAGCCCCTTATTTATATAAGTATTGTAGGGCGAGGGGTACTTCAGGTGCTTGTGCAGGATGCGGCGCAGCCCGAAGTCCTGCATCGCATACTTGATGGTGGGGTCGGCCTGCAGGGGCATCCCCTTTCTCAGGCGGTTGATGTAGACACCCGCCACGCGCGGCATCTCGTCGGCCTTGCGTGTCTCCTCGTAGACAATCGAGGCCAAGGTCATCACCTCTAAACGGCTCAGCCCGCTACGCTTGCGCTTTTTGTCGCGCTCCTCGGTCCAGAAGCGCTCATACTCCGTGCGCATCCGCTTGACCCAATCCTCGGGTTTGACCGTCCAATAGAACTCATAGGTGTTCGGGAGCAGCATCGAGAAGAGGGTCACCGAGTCAAACCCCACCTCGCGGGCCAGCTCCTTGGAGGTCAGCGCCCGATAGAGCTCCACCGAGTCGGCATCCAGTTGGCGGGCCAACTTGCCGGCCAACTGTGCCGGAATCTTTACGTTGTTGATCGTCACGCGCACCGGAGTCTGCAACCCCAATTTGAGCATCCGCACCACCTCGATAATATCCATTCCCTCCTTCAGCTCGTAGTGCCCGGGCTTGAAACTCTCGGCCAGATTGAGCCGCTTGGCATAGATATCAAAAGCCGTGTGGTGCTTGATGCGGGGCTTAATCTCGCCAAGCAGGGTGGCATAGTCGGCCCGCTTCGAGATAAACAGCTCCCCGGGTTCGGTTACGGCATTGCCCTTGAAGGAGATAAGGCCCCCAAATGCCACCGAACCGCCCAAAATCACCCCGATAATAAAGGTGTAAAGAATCGCTTTTTTCATAGTTGATGCAAATTTTTTTTGCAAAGATAATAAATTTTTCTACCTTTGTGCCCGGGTAAGTCTTATACGACCAGCTCCTACAGACTCCCCCAGGTGCGGAAGCAAGCAAGGGTATGTGGTTGTAGCGGTGCGATATAAGTAGCTTACCCTTTTTTGTGCACCTATGTCAACCATATAGTTCGGCATCAGAGATGCCGGCACAAAAAA
>CAYRPL010000222.1:0-2438 GCA_964426045.1 uncultured Alistipes sp.
GACGAGAAAAACCAGATATAGTCCACCTTGTGGGACTCAAAACAATGCTTTGGGGAAGTCTGGCTTGCAGACTTGCAGGAGTCAAAGCCATGGTTAGTGCGGTATGTGGATTGGGAGTACTCTTCGACGAGGAGCACGCTCAGTCACTTATGACTCGTTCCATACTGAAGGTATTGCGCCTCACTCACAGGAAGAAGCGACTCGCTGTAATATTCCAAAATAATGATGACAAGGCCATTTTCCTGAACGCAAAGATAATGCGAACGGAACAGATAGCTTTTACCAATGGTTCAGGCATAAATCTTCAAAATTATGATTACACTCCCGAGCCAACCGACGGACCTGTTAAGGTTATTTTTACCGCCCGAATGGTTGAAGACAAGGGCACAATGATTCTAATTGATGCCGCAAAGAGATTAGAGGCTGAATATAGGGGCAAAGTGCAGTTCTTGTTGTGTGGAGGGTTGGATACTAATCCAAATGGTATCACAAAAGAAATACTAGAGAGCAGATGTGATGGCGAGTATATTCAATGGTTGGGACATCGTAAGGATGTGTTGGAATTATTGAAGCAGTCGCACATTATGGCATTCCCATCGTGGTATCGTGAAGGCTTACCCAAATCTGTTATTGAGGCCGAAGCAATAGGTCGTCCTGTTGTTACCACAGATTCTGTCGGATGCCGTGATACTGTTGTTGATGGTAAAAACGGCTTTATGATTCCAATTAAAGATTCGGAGGCCCTTGCTACAGCTCTGAAAAAACTGATAGACAATCCTGAGCTGCGTCAAAATATGGGTAAGAGTGCCCGAGAGTTTGCGGTAAACAGATTCGACATTAAAGATGTGGTCAATGTACATCTGGACGTTTACAAAAAATTGACAACAAATTAGTTCCTAGAACAAGCAGATACTCATCGTATATACAATCTATAAACCTCAAGACAGAATGAATCCGGTGTGACGAGTTATTCGTTACACCGGATTCATTTTATCCTAGTATCTCCCGCTGCGATTGTGGCGTGGCGGGATTAGTTCAGCACCAGGTTTTTCTCTTTGATCATGCGGCGGAGGTTCAGCAGGGCGTAGCGCATGCGGCCCAAGGCTGTGTTAATGCTTACGTCGGTCTGCTCGGCGATCTCCTTGAAGCTCAGGTCGGCATAGTAGCGCAGGCGCACCACCTCCTGCTGCTCGGGGGGCAGCAACTCAATCAGGCGGCGCAGGTCGGCCTCGATTTGCTCGGCAACCATGCCATCCTCGACGTTGCGCTCAGCAAGGCGAAGCGACCCGAAGAGGTCATAGCCCGCCTCGCACTCGTTTAACTCGCGCGACTGCTTCTTGGCCCGGAAGTGGTCGATGACCTGGTTGTGGGCAATGCGCAGCACCCACGACAAGAATTTGCCGCTATGCGTATAACGTCCGTCGTCAATCACGCGGACAGCCTTAACAAAAGTATCTTGGAAGATGTCCTCAGCGAGTTCGTTGTCTTTTACCATCATGCGGATATAATCCTTCACACGACGGCCGTGACGCTCGATGAGCTGGGATATAGCACTCCGATCACCCGAAAGATAACGGTTCAGCAATACTTGATCGCTAACTACCTGCACGTTCATACTCTTCTCCTTTTAAATGGTTTCAAGAGCAGAATTTTCTTCTATAGGCAAATCGGTTTTAATTGTACTTTCTCGGGCAACACTTGGGGGTCACCCTTCCCCTTTTCGAGGGTCTTTTCCGACCCTTTGCTACTGCGAAGATAGCACAAAATTCTTGATTCTCCAAATTTTGCTATTTTTCAGCCTTCGCATTTTCGAGCCGTTTCAGGAGCAAATCTTATGCCAAAACCCTCTCCAAACTAATCTCTGAAGCTACTTTTCCCTATTTGGGGCCCCATTTTGGCCCTCGGGGCGAATCGACCGAATCCGCCGACGAAACGGCAAGAAAAGTTGCCTTTGGCAAAATGAGTAATGAGCAATTAGTAATGAGCAATTATTTACACTCCCCCACTAAGTTAGAGGGGGTGTCACGAAGTGACGGGGGCGTGTGTAATGAAATGAGCAATTCAAGATTCAAGATTCAAAATTCAAGATTGTTTTTCTTCATCGCTATTACCCTACTGCCACTAATGCCCCTATTTCTCTCACGGTTAGCATTTTTGTTACCCGCGTGACCGGTGGGCGATTTAATGAGGAATGAGTAATAAGTAATAAGTAATGAGCAATTAGCTAAAAATAAGACGTTTATGCGACTCGTTTTTAGTTTCAGTCAGTCATTGCGAGGGAGCACAGCGACCGTGGCAATCTCCAACGAGTTGTAATTCAATGAGCAATTATTGAATTAGGAATTTGAAGTTAGGAATGAGGAATTATTCTTTATGTAGAAAATTTCTAAGTAACTGTTTGAATTTTATTGAAAAATATTTTTATGCAAACATATAAT
>CAYRPL010000223.1:0-2420 GCA_964426045.1 uncultured Alistipes sp.
GAGGAAGACGGTCCAACACTGCCAGATCGGCCAAGCGTTGTACATCAGCGGGCCTACCCACAGCATCAGGTTACCTACGGCCGTAGCACCGAGCCACAGACCCTGGCAGAGACCCTGCAGGTGCTTGGGAGCTACCTTCGATACGAACGACAGACCCAGCGGCGAGATGAACAACTCGGCAACCGTGAGGAAGAAGTAGAGGACAATCAGTACCCACGGACCACTCAGCATGGCCGAGCTCTCGGCTACGGGCAGTGCACGGAAGTCGTTGGCCGAGGGGTAGCCCTGCAGCATCGAGT
Source organism: uncultured Alistipes sp. (assembly GCA_964426045.1). GTDB lineage: Bacteria > Bacteroidota > Bacteroidia > Bacteroidales > Rikenellaceae > Alistipes. The sequence continues at coordinate 300 of CAYRPL010000223.1, forward strand.
AGACCATCAGGAAGAGGTAAGCGGTACCGGCGATAGCCATACCGATAGCAATCTTGCGGGGGGTCGAAATCACCTTGCCGCGTGTAGCCAGCATACCGAAGAACCAGATGATAACCGGCGTCAGCACGATTACGAAGAAGGGATTCAGGGCCTGCCAAATCTCGGGAGCCACGCTCGTCGAGTTCACAAAGTCGCGGGCAAAGAGCGAGAGCGACGTACCGTTCTGGTGGAAGGCAAACCAGAAGAAGATGGCGATGAAGAGCACGGCAAACAGAGCATACAGACGCTGCTTAATCTCCTTGGCGGCAGCAGCACGCTCCTCGGGCGTATAGTCCGACGTAACGGCAACCTTCTTCTCGGGGTTGGGGAAGATCTTCTTCGTGAAGATGAAGATCGTCAGCGAGATCAACATGGCAGCCACCGAGGCGATGAACGAGTAGTGTACACCCTCGTTGAAGATCTGCAGGTAGTTGGTGCAGAAGGCTGTGTCAATCACGGCCTGGGCGTTGCCCGTAACCTCCGTAGCCAGCGTCTGGAGATTCTCCAATTGACCGGCAGCCATCTCCTGACCCTTCTCCAAGTACTCGTGGCACAGAGCGGGCAGCTTGGCGTTGTAGAGGAAACCGTTGGTCTTCAGCCACCACTCACGCAGCAGGGGAGCCACGAAGGGAGCCACAACACCTCCGATGTTGATAAATACATAGAAAATCTGGAAACCGGAGTCACGCTTCGACTTGGCAATCTTCAGCGCCTCCTCGCCCTTCTTGGCAGCCTCGGCCTCGAAGTTGTCGTACATCTGGCCGACCAGCGCCTGGAGGTTACCCTTGAAAAGACCGTTACCGAAGGCGATGATGAACAGAGCCAGGCAGGTCAGGGGCAGCAACCAGTAGATGTTCTCCGAAGTCGAGAGGATGGGAATCGAGAGCAGAACATAACCCGTAGCCATCACCATCAGACCCGACATGATGGTTCCCTTGTAGTTCTGGGTCTTGTCGGCAATCCAGCCGCCCACGAGGGCCAGCAGGTAGATACCGGCATAGAAGAACGAGTAAATCAGGGTACTCTTCTCCTCGCTCAAACCGAACTTCGAGCAGAGGAACAGCACCAGCACCGCATTCATAATATAGTAGCCGAAACGCTCGCCCATATTACTCAAAGCAGCAGCCAAAAGACCTTTGGGGTGTGATTTGAACATGTTGTTTTTAGTGTTTTAGGTTAAAAATTTATAAATTTTGCGACAAAGATAACACTTTTATTCAGATTTCAAAACCTATACTCAATAATCGCACCTTGTTATCGACTCTTCTTAAATACAAAAGCCGTGCGCGAGGTGTTGTAAATCTGCATATAGTGGCGTGTAATGCCATCCTCGCACTCGTGCGGGAAGCTGAAGTGCTCGACCTTGGGGTCGTTGCGCTCCAGACCGCCGAAGCGGGCCTCGTCTGACGACAAGAGCAGCTTGTACTTACCCGGGTGGGGTACCGGCAGGATGTAGTCGGGAATCGACGCCGTGGGGTGCCAATTGAAGACAAACAAGAGCTTGCCGTGCGAGAAGACCATCGTCTTGTTCTGCTCGTCCATCATCAGGTTGTAGGGGTAGCCGGCACCCAGGATGTTGTACTTGCGAATCAGCTTCACCATTGCCTTGTCGAAGTCGGCAAGCCACGAGTAGCGCAAAAATCCGTTGGTCGAGAGCGACCACAGACGCTGTGCATGTTTGTAGCTCCAGCCGTTGCCCTCTCTGGGGAAGTCAATCCACTCGGGGTGGCCGAACTCGTTGCCCATAAAGTTGAGGTAGGCCTGGCCGCCGGTTGCGATGGTGAACAGGCGAATCATCTTGTGCAGGGCCATGCCGCGATCCACAATCAGATTCTCCGAGGCACGGTTCATCGAGAAGTACATCTCCTTGTCCATCAGGCGGAAGGCGATGGTCTTGTCACCCACTAAGGCCTGGTCGTGCGACTCGGCATAGGCCACGGTCTTTACGGCCGGCAGGCGGTTGGTCATCTGCGACCACATCTCCCAGATGTTCCAATCCTCGTCGGGAATCTCCTTTAGGTATTTAATCCAGAAGTCGGGAATGGCCATACCCAAGCGGTAGTCGAATCCGATGCCGCCATC
>CAYRPL010000224.1:0-2419 GCA_964426045.1 uncultured Alistipes sp.
AAACGGAGGAAGAAAGTTATCATAATGCTCTTGACAAATTGGACCAGCTGTTTTCAGATATGTGATTGCTTGAGAAAAGAAAAAGGAATAGAATTGGCTTCGATTTCTCTTCTTTTGAGAAGCAAAAAGAGTATGTTTGGGCACTTCTCAGAAACTCATACTAAAAGGAAGACGGATATAAAGAAACTCATAACATCTGGAAATGAAAAGGACAAGACACAAATTCGAAGGTCAAAAAGGCATAGCCTTAACTGACCTCGCAGATATAGCCATAAAACCAGTTTAGTTTACTTCTATTTTATATATACATTGGACTAAACTAAACCACTAAATATAATAGCTATGTGATAGGTGCAATTTTACCTCCAATTAAAGGCTGTTTAACCATGCAACGAAATGCAAATATGCTAAAAATTCTAAAAAAAGTGAGTTTTTGCAGATTTTATTGGTTTCTTTTCAAAAATGCAGTCCCCTGCCTGTCCCCCAAATGGACTTTTGTCCTTCGAGAAAATTTTGTAATAAATTGTATATTAAACAGTTACAAAGGTTGTTTTATTTTCTGCGTGGGCAAATAATATTTTGCATCGGCAAGTGATTTGGCGGTGCGTTATTGTTTGGGGGATTGCAGGAGGCGGGTTAGGCGCTGGCGGAGGGGGGTGTCGTAGAGTTTCAGGCAGGCGTATGCGAGGGCAATGGAGAGCAGGAAACTGCCGGCGGCGATCATGATATGGGCATAGGTCGGGGCGTCGGGGTGGGACCAGGCCCAATTCATCTGCATATACATCAGCGGGTAGTGTGTAATATAGAGCGGGTAGGAGAGTTCGCCCAGGAACGTACAGAGTTTGGTACTCTTTTCGCCCTTGAGGGCACTTCCGGCGCCCATCAGCACGATAAGCGGGAAGAGTAGCAGGATACAGGTGGCATTATAGAGGCCGTTGAGTATATTTCCCTCGCCACCGACACAGGGCACCGAGAAGAGCAGCAGGAGCATCAGCGAGCACCAGCCGAAGGCACCCTTCAGGCGGATAAATCTTCCCACGCGCGAGAGGAGCAGGCCACACAGGAAGGGATAGAAGAGGCGCGTAAGGCCGATATAGATCTGTTCGGGGGTGAGGCTCCAGCCGCCAATGACCGTATAGATTTGGGGATTTCGGCCTTCGGTGAGCAGGCCAAAGAGGTTCCAATTCAGGCACAAATCCAGCGTACAGATTCCGGCTGCGGCAGTCAGCAGCGCCAGCAGCCCCTTCGAGAGTCGGCGAAAGAGGAGGGCGTAGAGGATATTGGCCACATACTCCCAGGTCAGCGACCAATTCGGCCCATTAAAGGAGTTCATCTCGGCCCAGCCACGAATATCGAGGCGGGGGCCGCAGGGAATCATCAGGCATCCCATCAAAAAGCAGAGGGCGACCTTCCACCCCTCAACGTGGCCGATAAGGGGGAATCCCTCGCCCTGGGCGAAGAGGTAGAGCGAGGCACCAATCACCGTACCCATAATAACCATCGGGTGGAGGCGGACCAGGCGACGTTTGAAGAAGTCCCAAACCGACATCGCACCCCAGCGGTCATCATAGGCATATCCGACCACAAAACCCGAGAGCACAAAGAAGAAGTCGACAGCCAGGTAGCCATGGTTGATCAGCTGGTGAGCCGGCCCTGCCGAGTAGGTCTCCAGTAGGTGGAAGAGCACCACAAGCACCGAGGCAACGCCACGAAGTCCATCCAAAATTTCATACCTCGGTTTCGAGGCGAGATATACACGCTGTGACATAAGGAATGTTCTATCAATTAGTAAATAGATCTTCTTTGTCGGGAGTCTGTGTTAAGGACTACCCTTAAATCGCAATTTTCGGTTTGGTTGATGGGGCAAAAGTATAAAAAAATCATGCATACCACCCCGGGGGTAAAAAGAAAGTGACGAAAAAGTGGATTGCAGAGGGGCAGACAACCGCCCCGAGGGGATGGGATTTTGTAAAAAATTGGGCCCGCCGGGCAATATTTGCCCTGCGGGGTGCGTTTAATCGGCAGATGAATGGGCTCCGCCCGAGATGCAAACCGTAAAACAACCGCCTATGGAGGAATTGGACAAACGCACAACAAACAACCACCTGTCCGACGAGGAGTTGCTGCTCCGCGAGGTGATCCGCGAGGATGCCGAGCTGCTCTACCTGGACAGCTATTTGAGAGAGCTCTTCAACAATTAGCAAAGAGCATTTTCAATGAGAAATGAGAAATGAGAAATGAGAAATGAGCAATGAGCAATTAGGAATTATTATCCAGTCATTGCGAGGAGCGTAGCGACGTGGCAATCTGAAATTCCTCACCTATGGCAGGGGAGCATTTCTCAATGAGCAATTAGCAATTGAGAATCACTAGTATCTTGTAACATCTAAGTGTTGTATAAAAGCAAATATTTTCGTAA
>CAYRPL010000225.1:0-2394 GCA_964426045.1 uncultured Alistipes sp.
TTTAGGTTAATGAAGATTTATGCGTAAACACACACTTTTGCAGGTGACCCATAAAAATGTATGGGTTGTCAGATTATCAAAATACGAACACGGTACATTTTACAACGAAAAGACCCATTATCTTGACGGCATTGTGCGTGCCGTGGCTGCTTTTTAGAAATTAGGCTTATGGCTTTATGAGTTTCGCCTTGCTATTCGGCAGGGCGAAATTTTTTGCAGTTTGATGAGAAGGTGTTTAATGAATTTAATAAGTTTAGGGGATTTAGGGAGTTTAAGAGCAAGAATCTTTTGGGCTGCTCCTTAACTCCTTAAATTCCTAAAATACTGAGGGTAATTCAAAATTCAAGATTGAACTGGGAGGACTGGAAATTACTGGGAACTACTGGGAACTACTGGGAACTACTGGGAATTACTGGGAATTACTAAGAATTGCTACGGTATTGGGCATACAAAAAAATGGCCACCCCAGCCCTCGTAGTAAACATAGTCACTCCCAGCCCTCCCAGTCTGTAGGCCAAAACAATTGCTCATTACTCATTGCTCATTTGCCAGGCTCCTCGCTTTGCAGGAGATTGCCACGTCGCTACGCTCCTCGCAATGACTGATTTTCAGGCAATTGCTCATTGCTCATTGAGAAATTTCGTGCAAGAAATTTCTCATCACGGCTCTCAGGGTCGGGAAGCTCTGTTCGGCACGCAGGCAGGCCTGCTCCAGCGGGCACCATTCGCAGCGGGTGATGCCCTCCTCCTGTTGCGGGGCGGGCTCGACGGCCTCGTCGCACGCAAAGTGGTACCAGAAGGTCTGCTTGAGCTCCCACTGTCCGTAGACGTTATAGATATGCCAGGTATGGCCCAAGGGGCGGATAAGGGCCATGGGGCGCACTCCGGTCTCCTCCTCAATTTCGCGGGCGGCACAGCTGCGCAGGCTCTCTTCGGGCTCCAGGTGCCCCTTGGGGAGATCCCAGCGGCCGTTGCGGAAGATCATCAGCGCCTCGTTTTGGGGGGTTGTGACCACCCCTCCGGCCGCAGTAACGAGCTGAAATTCGGAGACAAATTGGGCAAAAAGTTCCTCGGCACTCTCGCCGGCGAGGGTGATGGTGTTGTAAGTTTCAAAAAAAGCGAGTATCTTCGCTCTCGTAAAGTGCTCTTCGGGGCCCTCGACCAGGAGCAATTCGTGGTTCAAAGCCGCCTCTGAGAGCTCATTGAGCGAGATCAGATGCAGCACTTTATAGGCATAGGAGATGGTGTAGTGTGCCATAACGCGCAAATTTTGAACGCAAAATAAATAAAAAAGAAGCAAACCAACCCTAAAACGATGAAAAAATTTCTTTTATCCATGGCTATTTTGGCAATGGCCGCCACGGGATGCCAGGAGCAACCCCGGCCGCTTGAGATCAACAACGCACTCACCGCAGAGGAGATTGCACAGGGTATTCTGACCCCCGAGGTGATGTGGAAGATGCGCAGAGCAGGCTCCTCGAGCCTCTCGCCCGACGCTCAGAAACTGCTCTACACCGTAACGGACTACTCGATGACCGAGAACCGCTCGCTGACCCAGATCTACACCCAGCGCCTCGACGACAAGTCGGTGAAGCGTCTGACGGACAACACCTCGCAGAACGTCGCCCCGCAGTGGAGTACCGACGGCAGCGAGATCTACTTCCTGTCGAACCGCTCGGGCTCGATGCAGGTCTGGAAGATGGATGCCGAGGGTGGCAATCCCACGCAGCTCACGAAGCTCGAGGGGGATGTCGAGGGCTTTGGCGTAAGCCCCGATGGTGCCCACATCTGGTGGGTACAGCCCGTACACACGCTCGATATCAACTCGAAGGATGTACACAAGGATATGGACAAGTCGAAGGCTCGCATCTACGACGATCTGATGGTACGCCACTGGGACTATTGGGATGCCGGTGACTACCGCCACATCTTCGTCGGTGAGTTAGGCTCCTCGCCCGTCACGGCCGGCACGGACATCATGCCCGAGGCGAAGTGGGATGCCCCGCTGGCCCCCTACTTCGATATGGCCGAGATTGCCTGGAACCCTCAGAGCACAAAGTTGGCCTACACCTGCAAACCCCTGACCGGCAAGGAGTATGCCGTATCGACCGACTCGGATATTTTTGTTTACGACCTGCAAACCCAAAAGAATAGAAACATCTGCAAGGAGTCGAATGCCACGGAGCCCTTCGTAGGTTACGACAAGTATCCCGTATGGTCACCCGATGGCGAGAAGATCGCCTTCCGCTCGCAGGAGCGCTTCGGCAACGAGGCCGACAAGGAGCGTCTCTTTGTGTGGGATGCCAAGAGCGGTCTTTTCACCTACCTCACCCCGCTGTTCGACTACCACGCAACCAACGTGGTGTGGGAGAACGATCACTCGCTGCTCTTTATC
>CAYRPL010000226.1:0-2348 GCA_964426045.1 uncultured Alistipes sp.
GTGCGAGAAGCTCAAGGAGCTGATACCGCGTCAGCAGTTCGACATCGCCATTCAGGCCGCCATTGGTGCGAAGATTATCGCCCGCGAGACGGTAAAGGCGGTGCGTAAGGATGTGACTGCCAAGTGCTACGGAGGTGATATCTCGCGTAAGCGCAAGCTGCTGGAGAAGCAGAAGGCCGGTAAGAAGCGTATGCGCCAGATTGGTTCGGTACAGGTACCCCAATCGGCCTTCCTCGCCGTACTGAAGATGGAGTAAAATCAACTGATAAGAAGCATAATGAAGAAAAAGACCCTGATTGATCTTTTCGAAGGTTCGGTGGCCAAGTATGGCGCAAAGACCTTCCTTTTGGAGAAGCGAACCACGAAGTTCGAGCCCACGACCTATGCCGAGGCCCACGCCGAGGTGTTGAAAATCGGTGCCGGCCTTGCCGCCATCGGCCTGAAGCCCAAAGAGATGGTATCGATTCTCTCCGAGGGCCGCAACCATTGGATTACCTCCGAGCTCGGACTCTTATATGCCGGCGGTGTGAGTGTACCCCTCTCCATCAAGCTGGAGGAGGACTACGACCTGCTGTTCCGTCTGACGCACGCCGAGGTGAAGTATATCTTCGTATCGAAGCAGCAACTTAAGAAGATTCGCTGCATCCGCGAGAAGCTGCCCTTGGTGGAGCAGGTGATTGTCTACGACGAGGTACCCCTCGAGAAGGGTGAAATGACCCTTCAGGAGCTGATGGCCCGTGGCGAGGAGTATCTGAAGGAGCACCGCGAGGAGTTCTTGGCCATCGGCCGTGCGATTCAGAACGACGACTACGCCACCATCACCTATACCTCCGGTACGACGGCCGACCCCAAGGGCGTAATCCTCACGCACCGCAACTATACGGCCAATGTCGAGCAGTCGCTGACTCGCATGCAGATTCCCTCGGATTGGCGCACGCTGATTATCCTCCCGCTGGACCACTGCTTTGCCCACGTCGTAGGATTCTACATCATGATTGAGTGCGGAGCCACGGTGGCCACCACGCAGGTAGGCCGTACCCCGATGGAGACGCTGAAGAATATCCCGCTGAACATCCGCGAGGTGAAGCCTCACTTCCTGCTGTCGGTTCCGGCCTTAGCCAAGAACTTCCGCAAGTCGATTGAGACCTCGATTCACCAGAAGGGGGCCGACAAGCTCTTCCGCTTAGCCCTCAAGACCGCCTATGCCTACAACCGGGATGGCTACTCGAAGGGCAAGGGCTGGCGCTTTATCCTCAAGCCCGCCGTGGCCCTGTTCGACAAGATTCTCTTTTCAAAGGTTCGTGAGGCCTTTGGTGGTTCGTTGCAGTTCTTCGTGGGTGGAGGAGCCCTCCTGGATAGCGAGCTGCAGCGTTTCTTCTACGCCATCGGAATCCCGATATTCCAGGGCTACGGACTCTCGGAGGCTACGCCCGTTATCTCGACCAACTCCAACCGCCCCAAGGAGCACCGCTTCGGTTCGTCGGGTATGCTCGTGCAGCCCCTCGAGATTCGCATCCTCGATGACGAGGGCCGCGAGCTGCCGGTAGGGGAGAAGGGTGAGATTGTCATCAAGGGCGAGAATGTGATGGCCGGCTACTGGAAGAACCCCACCTCGACGGCCGACACCGTGCGAAACGGATGGCTCCACACAGGCGATATGGGCTATATGACCAAGGATAACTTCCTCTATGTGCTGGGTCGCTTCAAGAGCCTGCTCATTTCGGCCGACGGCGAGAAGTACAGCCCCGAAGGTATGGAGGAGGCAATTGTCACCTCGCCGCTGATTTCGCAGATCGACATCTATAACAACCAATGCCCCTATACGACTGCCATCGTGGTTCCCAACAAGGAGGGCGTGAAGGCTCTCTGCCCCGACCCCACGGATGAGGAGCAGCTGCGTAAGGCCGCCAAGGCCATCCAGGCTTCGATTGACGAGTTCCGCATCTCGGCCGGAGGTGAGTTCCCCGACCGCTGGTTGCCCTCGGCCATCGCCATCGTAGGCGAGCCCTTCACTGAGCAGAACGGCCTGGTAAACAGTACGATGAAGGTTGTCCGCTCGAAGGTCGAGGAGCGCTACCGCGACCGCTTAGACCTGCTCTATACGCCCGAGGGCAAGAAGGCAGATTGCCAGGAGAACCTCGATGCCCTGCGACAGCTTTTGGCGTAAAGCTCTGCGGCTTACGCTCAATGAGCAATGAGGAATGCTCTCTCAGTCATTGCGAGGAGCGTAGCGACGTGGCAATCTCTAACGGGATGAAAAACTATGAGCAATGAAAATGGCGAATCACTTCGCCATTTTTTTGTTTGTCCATAGCAGAAGGCCCTAATTCCTAATTCCTAATTCCTAA
>CAYRPL010000227.1:0-2305 GCA_964426045.1 uncultured Alistipes sp.
TGGATTACAATGCCGAGAAGGCCTACCGCCTGGCCGAGGTGTTGGAGCGCACCCTGATTATCAACGAGGATGGCCGCAATACCGAGGCGATGATGGAGGAGGGACTCTCCAACATGGATGCTTTTGTGGCCGTAACGGGGCGCTCCGAGACCAATATCCTGACGGCGATGCTGGCCAAGCGGTTGGGAGTCAAGAAGGTGATTGCCGAGGTCGAGAACCTCAACTACATCAACCTGGCCGAGAGTATCGGTATCGATACCATCATCAACAAGAAGTTGGTCACCGCCTCCAACATCTTCCGCTTTACGATGTCTACCGATGTGCAGGCCATCAAGTGCCTCACCGGAAGTGATGCCGAGGTGCTGGAGTTCATCGTCAAACCCAACTCGCCCGCGACCAAGAACCGCATTCGGGACCTCGGATTTCCCGAGAACGCCATCATTGGCGGTATTGTGCGCGGCGACAAGGCCTTTATCGCTGTCGGAGCCACCGAAATCAAGGCTTATGACCGCGTGGTAGTCTTTGCGATGCGGGGATCGGTGGAGCGGGTAGGCCTCTACTTCAACTGATTTTTTAATTTTATAGGGTACATTTTGCACTTTCCTTGCCGCCCCGACAGTCACATACCTGAAGTATGCTCCCGCCGAGGCGACTGCACGAAGCACAAAATCTGCTCCTCTAAAATCAAAAAACCTCGTAACGAGGGAACTATTCTTTTGCTTTACATCTCGGGGGAGCAATGACTGTAGAGAGAAATTTTGAATTTTGAACTGATTAGTTTTGTCTTTGAAGAGTAACATACTTCGTTGGGGGCTTGCGCTACGAATGCGGGCCATAGATCGTTTTCGGCGTGAGCCGTTGGCGGTGCAGCGGCGTATGCTCTCCGAGCGACTGAAGGCCGGAGCAAAGACAGCCTTTGGGCGTGAGCGGGGTATGCGCTCCGATTGGACATACGAGGAGTTTGCCCGCTTGGTGGAGCCGCAGGACTACGACGCCTTCAAGCCCTACGTCGAGCGGATGCTCAGCCGAGAGGCCTGTGTGACGGCTCCCGGGCGGATGGTGGGCTTTGCCCGCTCATCGGGGACAACCTCGGATCGCAGCAAATACATTCCGGTTACCTACTCTTCGCTCATTGCGAACCATACGCAGGGTATGCGTGATGTGATGACCCTCTACCGCGCGGCCTACCCGGCATCAAGGGTGCTCGAGGGGCGGATTTTGACCCTGGGAGGCAGCTGTACCCGTGAGTCGGGTAATCTGGTGGGCGATCTCTCGGCGGTGCTGATAAAGGGGACTGCGCCCCTGAACTCGCTGATCTGCACCCCCTCGCCCGATATTGGTCTGATGGCCGACTTCGAGCGTAAGTGTGAAGCGATTTGCCGCCACTGCACCTCGCAGGATGTGCGCGCCTTTGCGGGGGTTCCCTCATGGAATCTGGAGCTGATGCGTAAGGTGTTGGAGTATACTGGAAAGAGTAATTTGAAGGAGGTGTGGCCCAACTTGGAGTGCTTTACCCATGGCGGAGTCTCGTTTAGCCCCTATCGTGAGGCTTTCCGAGAGCTGATTCCCGACCCTGAGATGCACTACATGGAGACCTATAACGCCTCCGAGGGGTTCTTTGCCATCGCCGACGACCCCTCGCGCGACGATATGTTGCTGATGCTGGACTACGGTACCTTCTACGAGTTCCGTGCCGGAGAGCAGATACTCCCCCTGGAGGGTGTCGAGGCAGGCCGGACCTATGCGATGCTGATCACCTCCAATAACGGATTGTGGCGCTACGAGATAGGCGATACGGTGACCTTCACCTCGACCTCGCCCTACCGCATCCGCTTTGCGGGGCGCACACGCCAATTTATCAACGTCTTTGGCGAGGAGCTGATTGTCGAGAATGCCGAGCGGGCCTTGGCCTTCGCTTGTGAGGCTACGGGAGCTCGGGTCGAGGAGTATACCGTGGCACCCCGCTTTATGACTTTGGAGCGGGCAGGTGCCCACGAGTGGGCTGTGGAATTCTCGCGTGAACCCGCTGATCGTGAGGCCTTTGCCGAGCGGTTGGACGATGAGCTGCGCCGCATCAACTCGGACTACGATGCCAAGCGTAAAACAACCCTCGAGAGATTGGTGCTGCACCCCATTCCTCGGGGCGGGTTCTTAGGCTGGATGCGCCGCCAGGGTAAAAACAAGGTGCCCCGTATGATGAACGACCGTCGCATATTGGAGCAGGTTTTGGAACAATTAGGAATTAGGAATTAAGTAACTGTTTGAATTTTATTGAAAAATATTTTTATGCAAACATATAATATCT
>CAYRPL010000228.1:0-2242 GCA_964426045.1 uncultured Alistipes sp.
CCGTCTCCCTGGGCGGCGGCGTGGCCCCATTCTCCCTGGGCGGCGGCGTGGCCCCTGTTTCCCTGAGCAGCGGCGTGGCCACCGTCTCCCTGGGTGGCGGACTCCGCCGTATTTTTACAGGTCTCCTTAATCCACTCCACTTGGGCCTTTACCAGCCCCGGCAGGCCGATCTCCGCCCCTATCTTCAGCTTGGTAGACGCAATCTTGCTGTCATCGTCGTGTCTGGACAGTCTCCCCTCCTGCTCCACCGAAAAGTACCGATTGCCGTCGATGGGTGGGTAGTATCCCAGCACGTCCAGCGGCACCTCGCAGGCGTGAAACCCTGCCTTGCAGGCTTCCGCCCGATCTGTCTCATACTCCTTGCCGATTTCATACTGAAAATCTCGGCACCGCATGTTTTTATCCATGCCCTTATACGTTTTCATGCTGCATCCCTCCTCACGTCTTAGGCACGGGCCGGGAGGCAAGGCAGATAAGTTTCCCACGCACTCCGTAGCTGCGGATCTTCTCAATAGCTTCTTCTCGGCTATGGGCGGTCATGATCTCCACGTCGTCCATCTCCGTGGCGAAGATGTAAAGTTTCGGTTCTTTCTTCAAAATGATTCCTCCTTTTAGAAGCTGGCTCCTTAGAGCCGCCGAGGGAGTGTAATGCTATGAGTAGAAAAAGGAGAGAGAGTATCAGGGAAAGGGAAACCAGAGGCTAGGAGGTGGGACCTCTGGGGGATACTCGGCGGCCCGAAGGGGCCAGCTTCTGTTATTTCGTGTGAGGACAGACCACCGGCCAAAGTTTCTGCCCCCGGGGGGTGGAGTTATTTAAACTGTCTGTTGTAGGCGTGCTCGGAAATAGAGTTGCCAAGTAGGTATTCATCTTCGATACCGAAGATTTCCAAAAGCCGCTGGAATTGCTGGTAGGTGGGCATCAAGTCTCCGTCTGTCCAGCGGTTAAGCTGCCCGACGCTAACACCGGCCAGTTTCGCAAGGGTTGTCCGCTTAATGTCCACTCGTTTTATCTGGGAAGTTAAGCGGCGGCGGAATTGTTCTTGGGCTTTGGTGTGGGTCATTGTTGATCCTCCTTGCTGGTTTTCTTGCATTTGATGAGGTCATCCGCAATCACTCTAAGGAGTCCTGATGAGGGTCAGCTTCTGGATCTGCATCCAAGACGGGGACAAGATGGAGTTGCGTCTTCCTCTCAAGGCAGGAGAGGAACCGGCTTCTGGCGAGGTAAAAATCGTAGGCCAGTTTTTTGAGCTCCTTGTCATCGGGCAAGGATGAGGGTTCAAACGTAAAACGAAGCATATCATTCTCCTTGTATATGGTATAGAAATTGGTGTACATTTTGCCGATCAAGTTCGGTTGATCTCCAGGAATGCGGCCTGGATAGGCTTCATTTGCTCACCTCCTGTTTTCTTCTGGGGGGTAGGGCTTGCCAGGCTTGCCGGTGATGCGCTCCAGGACTTCTTGAGCCTTTCGGGCTTCCACACCTTCGGCAAAGCCTAAAAAGTATTCTTTCTTGGGCTCTGGAATGAGCTTCAAAGCGTTTTCCAGAGATTTGCAAATGGTCTTTTCAGTCTCTGACATCGTGTCAGCTCCTTTCTTTTGAGTATTGACGCTAGGGGTATAATGGAGAAGCGGGATATACTGCTTGCTCCCGGTGCTATTGATGCTGAGACAAATTTTCAAGGTGCAAAGGGTGTGATGCGTTGGATCAGCAATACAAGCTGCTGTCCACGGTCTGTAAGCTATACGACGGGGAACACTATGTGATGGAAAGTGAGATTCGGGTGGCGTGGAAGGGGTGCCCCTCGCACAGCGCAATTCTTAATCTGGCGACAGAGGAATATTTACAACCCAATTTCGACAGAAGGGACCCCGGATACATTCCAACCCCTGTTTGCTTGCAGATGGTAAGAGAACGGAAGCGAAGTAATCTAATCCTTGTCGTTACAATCGCAACATTGGCCGCTGCACTGCTTACGCTGGGCCTCCAGGTCTGCGATACGCTTTTCTAGCAGCCCAATGTATGCGTAAGCCCAAACAACAAAATCGGTATACCAGCCCTCCATGCGGCGCATCCCGGCGGCGAATTCTTCGCTGACGGATTCGCCGGTGGGGGGCTTCTTTCTCGGGAAAATCAACGTTGCTCACCTCTCTTCAAGGTACACAGAAAACGGCTCTGCCCTTTAGGGTGGGGCTGTTTCTCTTAGCTTGGCTTAATGATAACATAGCCAAGCGAATATGTCAA
>CAYRPL010000229.1:0-2239 GCA_964426045.1 uncultured Alistipes sp.
GCTCGACTCCTCCTGGATAGCCTCCTTCTTGCCGGTCTTGAGGTCGGTGGTCTCCAAAAGCTTGAAGTCGTTGATCTTCACCACGGGCGAACCCAGAATCGTCTTGGGCGGATTGCAGCGGAAGTCCACCATCATCTTCTGAATCAGCTCGGCACCCTCCTTGCCCTTGCGGACAACCGAAACCAAGCCCTCGCGGTAGAAGCCATACTTCACATAGAGCTCCTGCAGCCACTCGTAGAGCGTCAGGCCCATGGTATCCTTGGCCCAGGCGGCAGCCTCGGCAGCCAAAGCACAAGCCGCAACGGCATCCTTATCGCGTACAAAGTCACCGGGCAGGTAGCCGAAGGACTCCTCACCGCCACCGATATACTTGGTCTTGCCCTCGTTGTCTCGGATGATGCGTGCGATATACTTGAAGCCCGTCAGACAGTCGTAGCACTTGACACCGAAGTGCTCGGCTACGGCGTTGGCCATCTGCGAGGTTACGATGGTCTTTACGACATACTGCTTGCCGTCGAGCTTACCCAGCTCGGCCCAGCGCGTGAGCTGGTAGCTCATCAGCAGCACCAAGGTCTGGTTACCGTTCAGCAGCACATACTCACCCTTCTGGTTGCGCAGGGCCAGACCGATGCGGTCGCTGTCGGGGTCGGTGGCCATCACCAGGTCGGCACCCTCCTTGGCTCCCAGCTCGATAGCCATGGCCATCGTCTTGCGCTCCTCGGGGTTGGGTGACTCAACGGTGGGGAAGTTGCCATCCACAACGGCCTGCTCGGGAACCAGCTTAACGTTCTTGAAACCGAAGTTCTTGAGCGAGGCGGGAACCAGCTTTACTCCCGAGCCGTGCAGCGGGGTGTAGATAATCTTCATGTCGGCGTGGCGGGCTACGCACTCGGGCGAGAGCGAAATCGCCTTCTGAATCGTATCGAGGTAGAGCTTATCGAACTCCTCACCCAAAATCGTGATGTTCTCGGGATTCTTGCCCATCAGCACCTGATCCACCTCGGTAATCTTGGCTACCTCCGAAATGATGTTCTTGTCGTGGGGAGCGGTCACCTGCGAACCGTCGGTCCAATAGGCCTTGTAACCGTTATACTCCTTGGGGTTGTGCGAGGCGGTTACCACAACACCCGAGTGGCACTTCAACTCGCGAATCGCAAAGCTGAGCTCGGGAGTGGGGCGGAGCGCATCGAAGAGGTAGACCTGGAAATCGTTCGAGGCGAAGATATCAGCCACACGCTCGGCAAACAGACGCGAGTTGTTGCGGCTGTCGTGACCGATGGCCACGCGAATCTTCTCGCCCGCAAAGTTCTTCTTCAGGTAGTTGGCCAGGCCCTGTGTAGCGGCACCTACCGTGTAGACATTCATACGGTTAGAGCCCACGCCCATAATACCGCGCAGACCACCCGTACCGAACTCCAAATCCTTATAGAAGCTCTCGACAAGCTCCTTCATATCGTTCTCCATCAACCACTTAACACGCTCCTTCGTTGCTGCATCGTAGTTTCCGTCGAGCCAAAGCTGCGCTTTAGCCAATACCTGCTGTTCCAATTCGTTTGCCATATACTATAAGTTTTATTTATGATTATTTAATTACTCACTCTAAAAATTTTATATGCAAATATATAAAAAATATTTCAAATATTCACTATCAGCACGTTAAATTTCACCCTCAAAAAAAGTGTTGGTTTTCTATATATAAAAAAAGTTAATTTGCAACTAAAAAATGAGAATATTTTTACAAATTTATTTACAACTTTGCACTGTCAAAGAAACCAACTTTCCTCGACAACCATAATAAATGAACACGAACACGCAGACATATAACGATATGTGGCAGGAATGCCTCGCCCACTTGCGAACCCAAACCACCGAGGAGGAGTTCGTAAAGTGGTTTCAACCCATCGTACCGCTCGAGTTTGACGGCACGACGCTCCGCCTGCGTGTCCCCAATGCCAGCTACGTCTACCAAATCGAGAAGAACTACCTGAAGTTCCTGCGCCCGATTATCTCGCAGCTCTACGGCCAGCAGACCAAACTCTTCTATGCCGTACCCAAGCCGCAGCCCCAGCCGCAGGCTCAGGCCGAGGTCGATACGACGGGTATTCGCCGCATTGTGGCTCAAACCGACACTGCAAATATACAAAATTATAATCCGATTGCCATACCCGGACTCCGAAGATTGAAGATTGACCCCAATCTGAACCCTTCGCTCAAGTTCTCCTCCTTTATCGAGGGTGAC
>CAYRPL010000230.1:0-2234 GCA_964426045.1 uncultured Alistipes sp.
AGCTTCGCCCAAATCTGGCAGCTCTCCGGCGGAGAAGTCATTGCCACCGCCGATGATGCCTGGGACGACTTAAACCTTGATCTCCCCGAAGACACGGTGAACCTGGGCAACACCAAGGAGCTGAGCCTGGAGCTGCTGCTGTCCGCCCAGCCGGACTTCATTCTTGCCTCCGCCAACACCCGTCAGAACCTGGAGTGGATGGAGACTCTGGAAGCCGCCGGGATTCCCACGGCCTACTTTGACGTTGCCGACTTTGACGACTACCTGCGGCTCCTAAAACTCTGCACCGACATCACCGGCCGGTCTGACCTGTACGAAACCCACGGTCTTGCCGTCCAGTCCCAGATCGACACCGTCCTGGAAAAAGCCGCCGCCCGCGGCACTGCCCCCACCGTCCTGTCCATGCGGGCCTCCGCCTCCATGGTCACGGTAAAAAACAGCGAAGATAACGTCCTCGGTGAAATGCTCCGTACCCTCGGCTGCGTCAACATTGCCGATTCCGACACTTCTTTGCTGGAAAACTTAAGCATCGAGCGGATTCTGGAAGCCGATCCGGACTATATCCTCATCGTCCAGCGGGGCGACAATACGGACGGCATGAAGAAAAACGTCGAAACCATGATGCAGGAAAATCCCGCCTGGCAGCAGCTCACTGCCGTGAAGGAAGGACGGCTTTACTTCATGGACAAGAACCTGTACAACCTGAAGCCCAACCACCGCTGGGCCGAAGCCTACGAAAAATTAGAGGAAATTCTGGAAAATGGCTAAAAAGATCCACCTGGCCGCCCTTTGCGCTTTTGCCGCCGCTCTGCTGAGTCTGTGTCTCGGCGCGGCGAAGCTGTCCCCCGCCGATCTGTGGCAGGCCATCGTAAACGGCCCCAATGCCACGGCGGGCTATATCTTCTGGTACGTCCGGCTGCCCCGAACCTGCGCGTGTCTTCTTGCCGGCTCCGCCCTGGCAGTCTCCGGTGCGGTGATTCAGGGGGTGCTGCATAACCGTCTGGCCTCTCCCAGCATCATCGGCGTCAACGCAGGCGCGGGCCTCGCCGTCACCCTCTGCTGCGCCTTCGGCGCCATTTCCGGTTGGGCTATCGCGGGGTCTGCTTTCTTAGGGGCCATGGTCAGTGTTCTGCTGATCGTTTTCGTAGCAGAAAAGGTAGGAGCCTCCCGAACCACCGTGATCCTGGGCGGTGTGGCTGTCAACGCCACCTTAAACGCCCTGTCCGAAGCCCTCACCACCCTGATCCCCGAGATCGGCATGATGACCGCCGACTTCCGGGTGGGCGGCTTCGGCTCCGCCACCGCTGTCCGCCTGCTCCCGGCAGGAATTTTGATCGTTCTGGGACTTCTGACCCTTTTCACCCTCCACAACGAGCTGGACGTGCTGGCCCTGGGAGAGGAAACCGCCCAGGGACTGGGTATGAACGTGAAAGCCACCCGAACCCTCCTTCTAATTCTCGCCGCCATGCTCTCCGGCGCAGCGGTAAGCTTCTCCGGCCTTTTGGGCTTCGTGGGTCTGATCGTCCCCCATGCCGCCCGGAAACTGGTAGGCGGAGAGAGCCGCTATCATCTTCCCATGTGCGCCGCCGCGGGAGCCTGTTTCGTCACCCTCTGCGACACCGCCGCCCGCCTTCTCTTTGCCCCCTACGAGCTGCCCGTGGGCATCCTCCTGTCCATCCTGGGCGGTCCCTTCTTCCTGCTGCTCCTGATCAAACGCAAAGGAGGAAAAAGCGATGCTTGAGATTCAAAACCTCACCGCAGGCTACCCCGGTCACCCGGTCCTGCGCAACATCTCCCTGACCATCCCCGCCGGAAAGGTCACGGCCATCGTCGGCCCCAACGGCAGCGGCAAATCCACCCTCCTGAAAGCCCTGGCAGGCATTCTCCCCTCCACCGGCAATATCCTTCTCGACGGCCGGGACCTTTCCGCCCTCCCCTCCCAGGATCGGGCAAAACACATCGCCTACCTCCCTCAGAACCGTCCGGTCCCGGAGATCACCGCCGAGCGTCTGGTCCTCCACGGCCGTTTCCCTTACCTGAGCTATCCCCGCCGTTACCGCCCCCAGGACCACGCCATAGCCCACGCCGCCATGGAAGCCATGGGCATCACCGAGCTTGCCCAGCGAAGCCTGCCCACCCTCTCCGGCGGACAGCGGCAGAAGGTCTACATCGCCATGGCCCTGGCCCAGGACACCCCCCTGATTTTGCTGGATGAGCCCACCACGTACCTGGAC
>CAYRPL010000231.1:0-2223 GCA_964426045.1 uncultured Alistipes sp.
TCTGCATATCGTGCACAAGGCCGATGGGCGAGATAACGGCAGCCGTACCGCAAGCACCGCACTCCTCGAAGGTAGCGAGCTCCTCGATGTCGATGGGGCGCTCTACAACCTCCAGGCCGAGATCGGTAGCGATCTGACGAAGGCTCTTATTGGTAATCGAGGGCAGAATCGAAGGCGACTTCGGCGTGATGTACTGACCATCCTTGATAGCGAAGAAGTTGGCAGCACCGCACTCCTCGATGAAGCGACGCTCAACCGAATCCAGGAAGAGGACATTGGCAAAGCCGTTCTTGTGGGCCATCTCACCACACAGAAGCGACGAAGCGTAGTTACCACCTACCTTAACATCACCGGTACCGTGCTGGGCCGAGCGGTCCTGCGAGCGGTCGGCAGCGACCTTGATAGGCTTAATACCCGACTTAAAGTAGGGGCCTACGGGCGAGCAGTAGACAACAATCAGGGCATCCTTCGAAGGACGAACACCCAGACCTACCGACGTACCGAACATCACGGGACGCAGATAGAGCGAGGCACCCGACTCATAGGGAGGAATAAAGCGAGCGTTGCGCTTCACGCACTCCACGCAAGCCTTAACGAACATCTCAACCGTAGGCTCGGGCAGACAGAGGCGGCGGGCCGACGAGATGAAACGCTTGGCATTCTCCTCAACACGGAACAGACGTACCTTGCCATCCTCGCCGCGGAAGGCCTTCAGACCCTCGAAGAGCTCGCAACCATAGTGCAAGCACGAGGCCGACATGTGCATAGGCACATACTCGTCGGAGGTCACCTCCATCTCACTCCACTTACCATCGGTAAAGGTGTAGCGCACATTGAAATCGGTTTTGGTGTAGTCAAAACCCAGCGATTTCCAATCCAAATTTGCAGTCATTTTACTTGAAGTTTTAGGTTTTCTATTTGTTGGTCAATTTTATAACTTTCTGATTTGCAAATAATTATGCTTGAAGGGTTAATTTTATTATCCTACAACAGCACCATTATTTGTCTTCTCCGAGCCACCCAGCAGCACTAACTTACCCGAGGCATCCTCACCCATCAGGATCATACCCTTTGAGAGGATTCCGCGCATCTCACGCGGCTCGAGATTTACCAGCACCAGCACCTGACGACCCACCAACTCCTCGGGGGTGAAGTGCTCGGCGATACCCGAAACAATCTCACGCTTGTCGATACCCGTATCGACGGTCAGCTTCAGCAGCTTCTTGGTCTTGGCCACCTTCTCGGCAGCGATAATCGTCGAGAGACGGATATCCATCTTCTGGAAGTCATCAAACGAAACTGCGGGCTTCTGCTCGGCCACATTCTGGGCAGCCTCGGCAGCAGCGTTGGCCTTCTTGATGGCAGCCAGCTTATCCAGCTGCTTCTGAATCACCTCATCCTCGATCTTCTCGAAGAGCAGCGAGGGGGTACCAATCGTATGGCCGGCAGCAATCAGATCCATGGCTCCCAGACGCTCCCAACCCAGGGGTTCAACCTGCAGCATCTCGAGCATCTTCTTGGCCGAGAAGGGCATAAAGGGCTCGATGGCAATGGCCGTATTGGCCGTAATCTGGAGCGCAATATTCAGAATGGTCTTAACACGCTCGGGATCGCTCTTCACGACCTTCCAGGGCTCGGTATCGGCCAGGTATTTGTTACCGATGCGTGCTACATTCATCGCCTCCTTCAGAGCCTCTCTAAAGCGGTAATTTTCGATATTCTGTTCCAGGGCACCCTTCACCTTCGAGAGCTCCTCGATAGTTGCACGGTCGTAGTCGTTCAACTCGCCACAGGCGGGAACCTCACCCCCGTAATACTTCTGGGTCAGCACCAGGGCACGGTTTACAAAGTTACCCAGGATAGCCACCAGCTCATTGTTGTTGCGGGCCTGGAAATCCTTCCATGTAAAGTCGTTATCCTTCGTCTCGGGGGCATTGGCGCAGAGCACATAACGCAGTACATCCTCCTTGCCGGGGAACTCCTCGAGGTACTCGTGGAGCCAGATGGCCCAATTGCGCGAGGTCGAAATCTTGTCGCCCTCCAGGTTCAGGAACTCGTTGGCCGGCACATTCTCGGGCAGGACATAGTCGCCGTGGGCCTTCAACATCGAGGGGAAGACGATGCAGTGGAAGACAATGTTATCCTTACCGATGAAGTGTACCATCTTGGTATCCTCGGACTTCCAATACTTCTCCCACTCGGGCGTAAGGTCTTGGGTAGCAG
>CAYRPL010000232.1:0-2221 GCA_964426045.1 uncultured Alistipes sp.
GGTATTAGTTTTCAATAACTTAGCGCACTTTTCTCACGGGTTTCTTTACAAGAAAACCTTATATCGGGGCAAAGATATAACAAAATGATGAAACAAGCAAAATATTTATTAGTTTTTTCTGCTTTTTTTGCTTATTTTCAGTAAAAAAGAGTTGCCTGACAAGAAAGCCAAGCAACTCCGAGTATAAAGAATGTCTAACAGATTTTCTACTTAAAGAATACGGGCGACACGGGTTTATAATTGTGTACACGCTCGATAACGTCGGCAAAGATGTCGGCAACCGAGAGCACCGTGAATTTATGGGTATCCTTCTCGGGGTTGAGAGGGATGGTATCGGTGGTGATAACCTCCTGCAGGGCGCTGGCGTTGATACGCTCGTAGGCCTTACCCGAGAGCACGGGGTGGGTGATGGCGGCACGGACACTCTTGGCGCCCTTGGCCATCAGCATATCGGCTGCCATACAGATGGTACCTGCGGTATCGATCATATCGTCGACAATCACGATGTTGCGGCCCTCGACATCACCAATGGCGGTCATGCTGCCCACGACATTGGCCTTGGCACGCTCCTTATGCGAGATAATGATGGGAGCCTCGAGCAGCTTGGCGTAGGAGTTGGCGCGCTTGGCACCTCCCATATCGGGCGAAGCGATCGAGAGGTCGGGGATATTGAGACTGCGCAGGTAGGGAATAAAGATTCCGCTGGCGTAGAGGGCATCGACGGGGATATCGAAGAAGCCCTGGATTTGGTCGGCGTGGAGGTCCATTGTCATCACACGGTCGACACCGGCAGCCATCAGCATATTGGCCACGAGCTTGGCTCCGATAGGTACGCGGGGGCAGTCCTTACGATCCTGGCGGGCCCAGCCGAAGTAGGGCATCACGGCAATGACCTGGTGAGCCGAGGCTCGCTTGGCGGCATCGGCCAACATCAAGAGCTCCATCAGGTTGTCCGAGGGCGGGAAGGTGGACTGGATAAGGAATACCGTGCAGCCACGGATGGATTCGTTGAAGCGAGGCTGGAACTCGCCGTCGCTGAAACAGAGCACCTCGGAGTCACCGAGCGTCGTTCCGTAGCTTGCCACGATCTTCTCGGCCAGGTAGCGCGAGTTGCGGCAGGTAAAGAATTTGATCTTATGAATAGCCATAATTTCGGTTTTGAGAGTTTTGCTGTGCAAAGATAACCTTTCGATTGTTAATAATACGCTTTTTGGGCGAAAATTTTTAACATTCGGATAAACATTTTTCGATAAAGGCCAAAATCTCGTCGCGACCCGTGCCTTTTTCCGACGAAGAACAGAGCATCGGGGGCAACTCCTCCCACTGCTCGCGCAAAATGCGGCTATAACGCTCGACGCTCTTTTGAAGCTGCGTCTTCGAGAGTTTGTCGGCCTTGGTGAAGATAATACCAAAAGGAATCCCGTTCATCCCCAGCATCTCGATAAAACGCAGGTCAATCTTCTGGGGCTCAAGGCGCGAATCAACCAGCACAAAGAGGTAGTGCAACTTCTCGCACTTCAAAATATAGTCGGTAATCAACTTCGAGAACTCGCCCACGGTCGTCTTTGAGGCGCGCGCATAACCATAGCCCGGCAGGTCTACCAGGTACCAGCGGTCGTTGATTGTGAAGTGGTTGATCAGGCGCGTTTTTCCGGGTGTGCCCGAAACCTTGGCCAGGCCGTTGCGCTGGGTTAACATATTGATTAACGACGACTTGCCGACGTTGCTGCGCCCAATAAAGGCGATGTCGCGCAGGTCATCCTTCGGGACCTGGCTCACCTTGGCGCTGCTGCACTTGAACTCTGCTTTTGTGATCTGCATAGCGCAAAGGTACGAAAAATTTCCATACCCCATACATCCGGGCCGCTTTGAATTGATTATATTCCTCCGAAGCCCCGACCGACCGCCGAGGTTTTTGGTAATTTTTAGGGAGTTTTTGATTATTTGGGTGCGCCTCGGGGGCTTGCAAAATGGCAGAAGAGGAGTTTTTCGGGGGCCGAAGCCCTATTATATATAAGGTGTGGGTGTTTGGGGGGAGTAAGTTTTGTCGGGCTTGGCAATTTTGGGCAAAACTTCCGAGTAAAAAGAACGCCAAAAGTGGCGACACAATTTGTGCTTTTTCGTCGATAACAGGTTGGTTTTTAGGGTCTTTCGAGCCGGATGAGGTTTCTTGTAAAGAAACCCGTGAGAAAAGTGCGCTAAGTTATTGAAAACTAATACC
>CAYRPL010000233.1:0-2169 GCA_964426045.1 uncultured Alistipes sp.
CCTGAACGACGAGATGGTGAAGCCCTACTTCGAGTTGGAGAACGTCAAGAAGGGTGTCTTCCTGCTGGCCAACAAGCTCTATGGCCTGAACTTCACGCCCCGCACCGACATTGCAGTTTACAACCCCGAGGCTACGGTCTATGAGGTGACCGACGAGACGGGCAAGATGATGGCTGTCCTCTACTTAGACTTCTTCCCCCGTGCTTCGAAGCGTGCCGGAGCCTGGATGACCGACTTCCGCGGTATGCAGACCGTGGATGGTGTTGAGACCCGTCCGCTGGTATCGCTCGTGATGAACTTCACGAAGCCCACCGAGACGACCCCTTCGCTGCTGACCTTCGATGAGTTCGAAACCTTCCTGCACGAGTTCGGACACGCCCTGCACGGCATGCTGGCCGAGGGTACGCACGGCTCGCTGACCGGCACGAATGTCTATCGTGACTTCGTGGAGCTCCCCTCGCAGGTGCTCGAGAATTGGGCCGTGGAGAAGGAGTACCTCGACCTGTGGGCCGTACACTACCAGACGGGCGAAAAGATGCCCGAGGAGCTGATTGAGAAGATTATCGCTTCGCAGAACTACATGGCAGCCTATCTGAACGTGCGCCAGCTGCAGTTCGGTATTACCGATATGGCATGGCACAGCCTGACGGAGCCGCTGGAGGGTGACGTGGTAGATTTCGAGGTGGCAGCTTCGGCTTCGACCCAGATTCTGCCGACCGTCGAGGGTGTAGCGATGGCTCCCGCCTTCAGCCACATCTTCGCAGGTGGCTACGCTGCCGGCTACTACGGCTACAAGTGGGCCGAGGTGCTGGATGCCGACGCCTTCTCGCTCTTCAAGGAGAAGGGTATCTTCAACCGTGAGGTTTCGGATTCGTTCCGCAAGAATGTCCTCTCGAAGGGTGGCACGGAGCATCCGATGAAGCTCTACGAGAAGTTCCGTGGCCACAAACCCGAGACCAAGGCACTGATTGACCGTATGAACCTCAACAAAGAGTAAACGCCATGTTGCCCAAGGAAGAACGTCAGGCCATCATTGACCTGATCAATCGCGAGGTAGTCCCCGCCATCGGTTGCACGGAGCCCATTGCCGTAGCACTCTGCACGGCCCGTGCCACCGAGCTGCTGGGCTGTGAACCCAAGCGATTGGAGGTGCTTCTGAGCGCCAACGTGCTGAAGAATGCCATGGGCGTAGGAATCCCCGGCACGGGAGGTATGATCGGCCTCCCGATTGCCGTGGCACTCGGAGCCCTCATTGGCAAGTCGGAGTATAAGTTGGAGGTGCTGCGCGATGCAACCCCCGAGGCCGTGGAGCGCGGCAAGGCCTTTATTGCCGAGGAGCGCATCTCGATTGACATGAAGCAGGACATCGAGGAGAAGCTCTACATCGAGATTGCCGCCTCGAAGGGCGAGAAGCGTGCCGTAGCCATCATCGCCGCCGGTCACGCCAACTTCGTCTATGAGGAGGCTGATGGTAAGGTACTGCTCGACAACCGGCAGCCGGCAGCCGGCGAGGGGGCTGCAACCGAGGAGGTACCCCTCACGCTGCGCAAGGTCTACGACTTTGCGATGACCACACCGATTGAGGAGTTGCGCTTTATCCTCGAATCGAAGCGCCTGAATAAAGCCGCCGCCGAGGCCTCGCTGCAGGCCAACTACGGCCATACGCTGGGCCGCACCCTGCGGGGTGAGCGTCAGCAGATGGTGGTGGGCGACACGGTACTCTCGCGCGTACTCTCCTATACGGCTGCTGCGTGCGATGCCCGCATGGCCGGAGCGATGATTCCCGTGATGAGCAACTCGGGAAGCGGCAACCAGGGCATCACCGCTACCCTGCCCGTGGTGGTCTACGCCGAGGAGGTGGTGGCTGACGAGGAGCAGACGATTCGAGCCCTGACCCTGAGCCATCTGACCGTCATCTACATCAAGCAGAGCCTGGGTCGCCTCTCGGCTCTGTGTGGCTGCGTGGTGGCGGCTACGGGATCGAGCTGCGGTATCACCTACCTGATGGGTGGTCACTACGAGGAGATTTCGTATGCCGTAAAGAATATGATTGCCAACTTAACGGGTATGATTTGCGACGGTGCCAAGCCGAGCTGCGCCCTGAAGTTGGTAAGTGGAGTCTCGACGGCTGTGCTGTCGGGCATGCTGGCGATAGAGCACCGTTGTGTA
>CAYRPL010000234.1:0-2154 GCA_964426045.1 uncultured Alistipes sp.
TCTTCCAGCTGGCCCTCTATCCCGAGGCTTGCGCCGGCTACGAGAAGGTTGTCGAGGTCGCTTCGGGCATCTACCAGAAGTATATCGACGATTTGGCCAACCGCAACCTGGCAAAGGCCCGCTCGATTTGGAATGCCGGTCTGAATGCCGCCGCCGCTGAGGCTGCTGCCCCCTATCTGGCCGAGATTCTGCCCGAGGCTTCGTGCTACAAGGAGGCGCTGACCCTCTCCGAAGAGATCAAGCAGAGAGTGGGTAGCGATATCGACTATGTACGCTCGCTCGAGGCACGCGACAATGCCCAGATGATGGATCTGGCCAACAAGGCCCACCAGGCCGAGTTGGAGCGCATCAAGGCATGGAAAGAGGTGGGTATCGCCTACGGTAACAACCAGAAGGAGAAGACCTACCACGACGCCTGGGTAGTGCGCTAAAGGATTCTAAAAAGTCTGTAATTCCCCTCTCTAAGGAGTCTTAAAACCTCGGAGAGGGGAATGAACGACAACCCAAAAGAAAAACCAATAAACAATAAAACACAATACTATGAAGAAACTTTTACTTTTTGCCGCAGCCGCATGGCTGGCTTGCGGCGTAGCCTCGGCCCAGGAGTCGCAGGTAGCCAAAGGTGAGACGGTGATTGACAACGCCGAGGGTATCGGTGAGGATGGCAAGTTGCAGAAGTATCGTCGCAGCTCGCTCTACTCGGTACTTATCACCCACCTGAACCACAATTACGGAGATGTGATCAGCGAGACCTTCGTGACGATTCCCACCCCCGACAAGTTCAACAACCACGACGTAGCCGGCAAGACCTTCGAGTCCTCGTCGGTAAAGATGATCAAGAACGCCAAGAAGAAGGATGAGTTGAACCGTGCCGATATCGACGCCTTTATCGCTGAGAATCAGGTAGCTCGCCGCATGGTAGCCCGCTGGTTCAACCGCAACGTCGAGACGGGTCACTTCGATACCTCGTATATTGAGGCGTGCGGTATCAACAGTGCATCGTGGGCCGATATGGCCAATGCCGAGCAGGGTATTTTGGGTATTGACCAGCTCAAGACCGAGATTGGTGAGGAGCTGGTTGGCAAGACCTTCCTGCTGGTGAACGATATCGTATTTGTTGACAAGGGTGAGCAGTCGGCCAAGGCTGCCGGTTGGCTGAAGGTCCTCGGTGCTGTTGCCGGTGCTGCCGGTGTCAGCGGTGCAGAGGATTTGGGTAACATGGCCGCAGGTGCCGTGAATGAGATTGACGGCTTCAACGTGAAGATCGTTTCGTACCTCTATCGTCTGGATTGGAACCAGAGCATCATGAACACCTTCTATAATGACTACTGGATCTATGATAACGACACCCCCGAGGTAGCTGCCCAGAAGCGTGCCGCCTTCGATTCGTCGGACATCTTCAAGCTCACCTACATCGGTTACACTGAGACCCACGCCGCCAACCTGGCATCGAAGAGCCTCTCGGCCAAGCCCAAGGAGGAGCAGATGCTGAAGGTCTGCACCCGTGCCATCGATAAGTCGATTGTCGAGCTGCAGCGCTCCTACGACGAGTTCAAGGTGAATGTCCCCATCCTCTCGATTAGCGAGGATAAGACCACCTGCACGATCCCCGTGGGTCTGAAGGAGGGTGTGAACGAGAAGTCGGTCTACAAGGCCATCGAGTATGTGCAGGATCCCGAGACCAACACCTACAGCTGGAAGACCATTGCCACGCTGAAGCCTGTAAAGGATATGATTTGGGACAACCGCTTCGGTGCCCAGGAGGATGCCGAGGCTATCGCTTCGGGTGAGGCCAAAGCTTCGGAGGAGGATGGCCAGGGTAACGCCAGCCTGACGGCTACCACCTTCGAGATCACCTCGGGTGCCGGCAGACTTATGGAAGGTACGCTGGTTCGCGAGGAGACCATCAAGCGCGCAAAGTAATCCGCAACCAACGCACAAAGAGCAAGGGTGTCACCAAAAAGTGGCACCCTTAGTTTTTATAACTCAACCTTCTATCCCCCGCTTCGGTGTAGAGCACAAGTCCGATAGCCAATCAAAATAAATAACCATTTCTAATACCTAATTCTCATTTTATTTGTATATTTGTAAAAGAAAAAAACGGGTCACCTGCAAAAGTGTGTGTATTAATTCTAAAAAGTTTATCTTTGCACA
>CAYRPL010000235.1:0-2136 GCA_964426045.1 uncultured Alistipes sp.
CCTCGTTTTTCAGCTGGGCAGCGGCTTCCTTGGCCCGGGCGTCTTCCCCGCTGGTGATGACCACATTGTAGCCGTTGGAGGCGAACTTCTTGGCCACGCAATAGCCGGTACCGGTGGTAGCACCGGTGACCAGAACAGTTTTAGACATAGATTATCCTCCTTGGGCTTAGCCGTAGAGCAGGTTGGGGATGAACAGGATCAGGTCGGGACACAGAACGATGATGGCCAGGACGATCAGCATGATCACAAGGAACGGCATGACCGCTTTGCAGACCTCTGTATATTTCAGATTCAGCAGACCGATGACCTGGTACAGAACGATGCCGAAGGGAGGGGACATGTTGCCGATACCCAGGTTAAAGACGAACATGATACCGAACTGGATGGGGTCGATACCCAGCTTCAGGGCAATGGGCATCAGCAGGGGTCCCAGGATGACCATGGCAGGGCCGCCGTCCATGAACATGCCGATGAACAGCAGAATCAGGTTGGTCAGCAGCAGGAAGGTCCACTTGTTCAGGTTGGCACCCAGCATGAAGGAAGCCAGAGCCTGGGGAACGCGCTCATAGGTCAGGAAGTAGCTCAGGGAGTTGGCACAGGCGATCAGAATGACCACGGAGCCGGTGCCCAGGACGGAGTCCTTGATAATGGGCCACAGATGCTCCCACTTCAGCTCCTTGTAGCAGAAGGCACCAACGATGGCGGCATAGAAGCACAGGATGGCGCCGGCCTCGGTAGCGGTGAACATACCGCCGCGCATACCCAGAACGATGCCGAAGGGAACCAGCAGTGCCCAGAAGGCTTCCTTCAGCAGCTGCCAGAACTCCTTGGGGGTAGCCATCTTTTCACGGGAACCCTTATAGCCGTTCTTCTTGGAGACCCAGTGGACGTAGATCATTTCAAAAGCCATGCACAGCAGGCCGGGAACATAACCGGCGGCGAACATACGGCCAACGGAAATTTCGGTTGCGAAGGCGAAGATGATCAGGCCCATTCCGGGAGGGATGATGGGGGTGATCAGACCGGAGGCAATGGTAACGGCGGCGGAGAAGTTCTTATCGTAGCCGCGCTTGGTCATTTCGGGAACCAGGAACTTGCAGTCGAAAGCGGCGTCAGCGGCAGCGGAGCCGGAGATACCGCCCATCATGGTGGAGAGCAATACGTTGACGTGGCCCAGACCGCCGGCCAGATGGCCAACCAGGCCGTCAGCCAGGCTCAGAAGCCGGTCGGAAATGCCGGAATAACTCATGATCGAACCGGCAGTAACGAAGAAGGGGATCGCCATGTAGGAGGTATTTTCCAGAACGGCGATGACACGCTGCGCGGCGATCTGTGCGGGCAGCATGGGCTGCAGGAACAGGAAGTAAGGCAGGACGCCGCCCATGATGGCCAGCCAGATGGGCATATTGTGCAGAGCCAGCCAGACCACGCAGACGATGGGCAGCCAGATGTTCCAGTTGACACTGGAGAAGAAATCAACGATAAAATCCATTACTTAGCTTCCTCCTTCTCTTCTTTCTTCTCCCGCAGGGCGGCGGGCAGAGCGCGGATGTCCTCGATCAGAGCCAGGAAGGAGTAAACAGCCATCAGGCCGAAGCCAAACACCATGGCAGCGTCGAAGTACTTGTAGGAAATGCGGGTAGCGGTCAGGATCTTGGTGCCGACGTTGTTGAACAGGACAAGGCTCAGGTAGAACATGATGGCCAGGCACACCAGGCTCAGCAGCTCGGCGATGACCTTGACAACAGCCTTGGCCTTGTTGGGCAGAGAGTTGACCACCAGGTCGATGCCATAGTGGAGCTTTTCCCGGTAAGCGCAGGCGCAGCCGGGGAAGACCATCCAGGCGAAGGCCAGAATATTGATCTCGTCAGAGCCCTTGATGGTAAAGCTCAGGAAGTAACGGGTAAAGGCGTTGATAACAGTGAGGGAAACCGCCAGAACCAGGGCAGCACCGGCGATCAGCTCCGGCAGATGCACCACGATCCACTTTGCGATTTCGGCAGGGGTCTTGTTTTTCAAGAGTGAACCTCCTTTTTTGTGGGTGGGCACCTCTAATAGCATTACCCGGACGGGAAGCTGTCGGGTAATCATATTAGAGGTTCCCGGGGATGGAAACAGTTTTCGTTGTCCTTGCGA
>CAYRPL010000236.1:0-2120 GCA_964426045.1 uncultured Alistipes sp.
GATTATTGAGCCGTGTTTCATAGGGGACAGCCTCCCCCTGCGCTGCGGTTTTCTTATTCCGCCCCAGCGCTCAAATAGCTCTCCCGTCTCATCACCGCGGGAACACACTTCTCGCACAGATATTCCTTTGCCAGCGCACTGTCCCCATTCCCCTGACCGCAGCGGCTGCAGGCGGGAATATAGGTGACCTTATTTTCAAAAACCCAGTAGGCCTTGCCCCAGGGATAGATCTTCTCCCAGGGGTGCTTGTCCTCCTTAAAGCCGGGCAGCTTCTGATAGTTGAAGATGTTGGAGTCCCGGACCTGGACCATATCGTTTTCATCGATGTTCTCCAGCACCAGGAAATGGCCGCCCCGGGTCCAATATCCGGCACTCTCGGACACCACCACGATATACCCCTCCTGCAGCGCCTGCTTTGCCGCGTTGAAATCGAAGAGCCGCTCCTTCAGATAGAACCCCATGGCAGGGGGCTCGTTGACGAACAGGCTGCCGTCGGTGCCGTTTTCATAGCAGTAACTGCCATACCGGGCTGCCATTTCCGCAGGTGTCAGCTCATCGTCAGCCATGTAGCTTGCCAGCATAGCCATGGAGGTGATGCCGCAGCCATGGGTGCTGAGCCGGTATTTTCCGTACTTGGTGGTAGAATAGTCGGCCTGCAAATACAGCGGCACCTCAGGGAACCGTTCATGGGCCACATCCGCGTAGAGCACTTCCTCATAAGAAAGCATCCCCTCCGCCTCCGTCAGGGAAATGGCTTCGTAATTGACCTTCATGGGATATTTTTCTTTTGCCGTTTCGATCAGCGCCGCCTGCTTTTCTTCCGTCAGCGTGGCTTCCGCCTCCGCGCAGCCGATCTCCGTACTGCCGCAGAAATAGAGGATATGCATCCCCTGCTCCGTAGAGAGAATGGTGGTATCTCCTGCCTTACGTTCATCGGCAAAGCACCACTCGTCCAGTTCCTGCACCAGCTGCCCCTTGCGGATATTCTTGTAGGAGCCGCCGTTGATGCAGGAGCCTTCATCGTCGGAATTCTTCCGGGCCATGTCGGCAAAGGTAGCCTCCGTCACATAATAGCTGTGCTTCCACTCATTCAGCAGCTCCTCCGCATCCTGCCGGGAACCCTCCACCAGAATGTGCCGGATATCCACATATTTCCCCTCCGTCTGGGCCGCCCGCTCCTGGATCTCCTCCTCAGAGACCTCAACAAAGTAACTCAGATTGGTAAAATACATGTATCCCCGGTTATAAATTTCCGCCCAGTGGAGCAGATTGGCCTCCGTGGTATCAAAGCTTCCCTGAGCCATGGCGTAAGCATCCGCATAGCCCTTCTCTTTCGCCAAACCGTCCAGCATTTCCGGCAGAGCATCCAGATAAGCCTGATGCATGGTATTGGGAGAGAAGCTCGTTTCGTAGCGGTATAAGTACTTGGTGGCCGGGATATCCACCAGATAAGTCTCATATTTCTCCGGGTCCGGCTGATGGGCTTCCTCCACGGGCAGGCCCTCATCCTCGCCCTGCAGCACCAGCGCCTGCGCTGTGTGCCAGCGCTCCAGCGCCCGCTTCAGGAAATACTGCTGCCAGCTGTTGACGCTGTCATCGATCTCACAGACCTGGGTATCCAGGCCCTGCTGATAATCGGGCTCCACCTCATGCCCCGCCTGCCGGTAGGAGGCAACCTCTGCCCAGTACCAAACCGCAAGCTGCCCGTTTGTCAGCCCCGCGCCGTCCACTTCCGCCGCCATAGCGCCCGCTTTGCCCGCGTCGGTGTAGCTGCCCTTGCAGGTCACATCCTGCCTGTTTGTGTCGTCAGGAACAGTGGGAGCAACCGTCTGCTCCGTCATTTCCGTGGCCATCACCGTTTCCGCCAGGGTCTCCTGCTCCCCCCGTACGCCGCAGCCCCCGAGGAAAACCGCCAGCCCAACCGCCAGCAGACCGCATAAAATTCGATTCTTCATAGGATCAGCATCCTTTTTCGCATAATCTTATATAGTTTACCATAATTCTCCTCATATTGCAAGTAAAAGCCTCCCCTAAATGGGCGGCAAAAATCTTCGCTCTTTGTCTGCGGGGTATGCAAATACAGCCTCCTCTGCCCCAACGAAAAAAAGCCGGAGCCGCCG
>CAYRPL010000237.1:0-2118 GCA_964426045.1 uncultured Alistipes sp.
TGGAGAAGTATCTGAAGGACACCTACGGTATTACGGTCTATCAGGAGCAGGTGATGCTTTTGTCGCGTCTGTTGGGCAGCTTTACGCGCGGTGAGTCCGATACGCTGCGTAAGGCGATGGGTAAGAAGATTAAGTCCAAGCTGGACGAGTTGCGCCCCGAGTTCCTGAAGCGCGGACAGAAGAATGGCCACGACCCGAAGGTGCTGAAGAAGATTTGGGCCGATTGGGAGAAGTTTGCCTCCTACGCCTTCAACAAGTCGCACGCCACCTGCTACTCGTGGGTTGCCTTCCAGACCGCCTACCTGAAGGCCAACTATCCGTCGGAGTATATGGCGGCCGTGCTGACCCGAAACCTGCAAAATATCGAGCAGCTGACTATCTACATGAGCGAGTGTAAGCGTATGGGAATCCCCGTTTTGGGGCCCGACGTGAACGAGTCGATGCGTCAGTTCTCGGCCAACCGAGCCGGCGATATCCGCTTTGGCCTGGCCGGTATCAAGGGGGTAGGCGAGGCGGCTGTCGAGTCGATTATTGCCGAGCGTGACCGTGCAGGCCGCTATACCGATATCCACAACTTCTTCGAGCGTGTAAACTACGGCATCGTAAACCGCAAGTGCTTGGAGAGCATGGCCTATGCCGGAGCCTTCGACTCGATTTTGGAGGGCCACCGCTCGAAACTCTTTGCGCCGAATGCCAACGACCCTGCGGGCCCGACCTTCCTCGAGCAGCTGGTGAGCTACGGACAGCGCTTCCAGCACGAGCGCAACAATGCCCAGCAGAGCCTCTTTGGTGGGGGGGCGAGTGTCGATATACGTCGTCCGGCAGCTCCCGTGTGTGAAGAGTGGAGCGCCCTGCAGACCCTGAACCACGAGCGTGATATGATTGGTCTCTACCTCTCGGCCCACCCGCTGGATGCTTACAGCGTCATTATCCGCAATATGTGCCGTGTGCAGCTCAGTGACTTGGACCACCTCGACGAGCTGAAGAACCGCGAAATCGGCGTCGCCGGTATGGTAGTTGATGTGCAGCACATGATGACCCGCAACAACCGCCCCTGGGGCCGCTTCAAGATGGAGGATTACAACGGAACCCACGAATTTGCCCTCTTCGGCAAGGAGTATGAGAACTTCCGCCAATTCCTCAACAAGGACTACTTCCTCTTTGTGCGCGGCAAGGTGCAGCCCCGCACCCGCTGGGATAAGGAGACGGGTCGTGCCGTGCCGACCGATGAGATGGAGTTTAAAATTACTTCGATGACCCAGCTGGCCGAGATGATGGAGAATATCCAGACTCTCAACGTGCAGTTGCCCCTCGATGCCATCGACCGCCGCCTGATTGATGAGCTGCCCCGTGCCCTGAAGCATGCCAAGGGTAAGGCGACCCTCTATATGACGGTCTATGACCCCGAGACGGGCGTTAAGGTGGGCTACCTCTCGAAGGGCTTCCGTGTGGAGGTGAACAGCGAGCTGCTGGCCTTCCTCGATGAGCGGGAGCTGCGCTATACAATCTCATAGAAGACACAGAAAATCAATATTAAACCAATAAATAATCTAAAAAATTACAGTTATGGCATTAGCAATTACGAATGAGAACTTTAAGGAGGTAACGGCAACCGAGTTGCCCGTAGTAATCGACTTTTGGGCTGAGTGGTGTGGTCCCTGCCGTATGATTACCCCCCTGATCGAGGAGATGGCCACCGAGTTTGAGGGCAAGGCCGTTATCGCCAAGTGCGACGTGGAGTCGGCTGACGAGATCGCCATGCAGTTCCGTGTGCGCAACATCCCCACGGTCCTCTTCATCAAGAACGGTGAGGTGAAGGACAAGCAGGTCGGCGCCTGCTCGAAGGATGTGCTGGTAAGCAAATTGCAGGCACTGCTCTAAGTAATTAGTAATTAGAGTAATTGGCTAAAACCGAGTCGCTTATGTGGCTCGGTTTTAGTTGCTTTTTGTGAGAGTGAGAATAGAGGCATTAGGGGCATTAGGGGCATTAGGGGCATTAGGGGCATTAGAGGCATTAGAGGCATTAGGGTGAATTAACAATTTACATAAACTACTAAGTTTTCACTTAGAAGCTGTTTGAAAATTATTCAAATATTTTGTTAAGCATCAATTTGCAGC
>CAYRPL010000238.1:0-2099 GCA_964426045.1 uncultured Alistipes sp.
CGTTCTCGAAGATCCAGCGGTTCAGCTCCTTGACCAGCTTCAGGTCCGTGTAGTAATCCAGGACCTGCAGAGGAGATACCTTACCCAGCTCTTCATTCTGCCAGCGCAGGAAAACCTCAAAGTGGTTATCCAGGTTTTCGTTCTTGCCCACCATGGGCTGATAGACCAGATAGAACTCATTGAAGCCATTCTTGTACTGCTCATAGGCAATACGGTGCTCCTTATCCAGCTTGTTCAGTCCTTCTTCATCCAGATTCACAGGATGATTCTCAAGGCTTTCGCTGCCGCTCTTATGCACCAGCTCGTAGAAGACCACCACGAGGGCAGCCATTGCTCCCACCAGCACCATAGCCAGAATGGCCATGAGCATGGGAGACTTATCTTCGGAAACATCGGAAGAGATCAGATACTGGATCTCAGTGGAAACCTTGTCGCTGTAGAATTCATCGATGACCTCATTGACCAGCTTGCTGTACTGGGCGGAGAGGTTGACGATCTCTGCCAGGATCACTTCATTGGCAGCGATCAGGCTGTCCTTCGTCCCCTGAGTGACGGTATCGTTGGTATATGCCTGGATGATGGTGTTGTAGTACTCCACATCCCGGGTGGCATGTGCCGCTGCCACAGCGTTATTGGTATAGTTCTGGACGATCTTGTCGTAGGTATTGATCAGCTGACTGAAATCCTCCTCATAATCCCGGAAGATTTCCTGATCACGGTTGTTGGTAGCGCCCACGGTGGACTGAATTTTGTCAGCCTGGACGTACAGACCGGAATCCTTATAGCTGTCGTAGAAGGTTTCGATTTCTTCCTTGTAGTTTGCCGCAATGCCTTCGTACTCAGCAATATCCTTCTCCAGGCTGGTGATCTTAGCGGAATAATTCTTGATCAGAAGTTCGCTGTCCTTGGACAGGTTACCGGCACGGACATTGCCGGCGTACTTTGCCTGATGCATATCCCGCAGATTCTGGTACAGGACGGACAGATCGTTGAAGGTATAACCGGTACGCACGGAACGGAAATTAGGATCCCAGCTGTACAGCTCATCCATATCTTCCACAATGCTGTTGATCCGGTCATACATAATGTCAGACAGTTCCAGATAATCCAGCTCCACATAGCTGATTGCCTGCATGAAATCCGACACATGCGACTTGCTGTAATACTTGGTGACTACGAAATCATCGTAAGCCGAGATAATGCTGTCCAGCATCTTGGGGCCAAAGCCGGCGCCCATGGATGCGTCATAAGTATACTCCAGCTGGTATTCCACAGCCTGGACCTCATACTTTTCGCCCAGCACCGCTGCGGATTCGGAAACCTCCTGATCCAGAGCGGTGATCACAGTGGAGATCTCCAGATCAGAGCGGATGCCTTCCACGCTCAGCTCCTCGGAGGTACCAAGCTGGCTGATCGCAGCCTGGATCACAGCGGGATTCTTCAGCTCATAGGGATCCAGCTCACTGGTCTTGTCAGGAGCCAGGCCCTCCAGAGCCGCATCATAATTATACTTATAGTTCAGTGTGCAGGTATAGGTCTGTGTCATGGATGTGTAAAGGTAAGCCAGCAGGCCCACTGCCAGGCACAGCGCCACGATCCGCACAAACTGCTTTTTCAATATTTTAATAATATCATAAACCTGAATTACGCCCATAGTTTTTCACCTCCGGATCATTTTACTGCATTCAGTTTATCCCGGTATGTACGCATACGGATGAGCTTTCTCTTTCTGACACATACCTTGATCAGATCAGAAACCGCTGCAGCGACCGCATAAAGAACAACCACCAGAACCGCTGCTACCAGACCGGTCAGGGCTGCGCCGGTCAGCAGTTCCATAGAGAACACATCGGTCTTCTTTACCTTGTAGGAGATGTACTCCTCATTGATGTCTGTCAGATAATCCTCCAGCGTATCCGCGGAGATCTGGTTCAGTTCGGAATACTCCTGCTCCACTGCGGCGATCATCTGCTCACACTTTTCCACCAGGCGGTCAACATCTGCAGAACTCGCCCCGGCAACGCCCTCGTACAGATCAATCTGTCGGTTCAGGTCATCGATCTGCACCTGAGTCGCTACGGTATTTTCCACAGCCGCAT
>CAYRPL010000239.1:0-2087 GCA_964426045.1 uncultured Alistipes sp.
CCAAGCGCATCATCGTGGCCTCGATTCAGCGCGTAGCCACCGAGACGGCCATCGAGAATGCCGTGACGGTCTTTAACATCGACAGCGACGAGGTGAAGGGTCGCATCATCGGCCGTGAGGGTCGCAACATCCGCGCCCTGGAGGCCGCTACGGGTATCGAAATCATCGTTGATGACACCCCCGAGGCGATCATCCTGAGCGGATTCGACCCCGTGCGTCGCGAGATTGCCCGCCTGGCCCTTCACCAGCTCGTCACCGACGGCCGCATCCACCCCGCCCGCATCGAGGAGGTGGTAGCCAAGGTCAAGAAGCAGATCGAAGAGGAGATTGTCGAGGTGGGTAAGCGTACCACCATCGACCTCGGTATTCACGGCCTGCACCCCGAGCTGATTCGTCTGATTGGTAAGATGAAGTACCGCTCGTCGTATGGCCAAAACCTGCTGCAGCACGCCCGTGAGACGGCCAACCTGGCCGGTATCATGGCCGCCGAGCTGGGTCTGAATCCCAAGCTGGCCCGCCGTGCCGGTCTGCTGCACGACATCGGCAAGGTGCCCGACGATGAGCCCGAACTGCCGCACGCCATTATCGGTATGAAGCTCGCCGAGAAGTACAAGGAGAAGCCCGAGGTTTGCAACGCCGTAGGTGCCCACCACGACGAAACCGAGATGACCTCGATGATTGCCCCCATTATCCAGGTGTGCGACGCTATCTCGGGTGCCCGCCCGGGTGCCCGCCGTGAAGTGGTCGAGAGCTACATCAAGCGCCTGAAGGAGATGGAGGACATCGCCCTCTCGTACCCGGGCGTGGTGAAGACCTACGCCATCCAGGCCGGTCGCGAGCTGCGCGTAATCGTCGGCGCCGACAAACTCTCGGATCAGGAGTCCGAAAGCCTATCACACGACATCGCCAAGAAGATCCAGGACGAAATGACGTACCCGGGTCAGGTGAAGATTACCGTCATTCGCGAAACTCGCGCCGTAAGCTACGCAAAGTAGAACTTTTAGCGAATAGATTATACTTTAAAAGAGTCGCTTTTTGCGACTCTTTTAAAGTATACACAACAGTCATTGCGAGGAGGTTGTGAAACAACCGACGTGGCAATCTCCTCCATACAAAACAAGACCTATGAAAAAACTGCTACTTATTGCCGGCCTGCTAATGGGCCTGTCAGCCACGGCGCAGGAGCAACTCCGACGCGAGAAATCGGAGATGAGCCCCAAGGAGATTGCCGCAGCCCGCAAGGGTTGGTTCGAGGAGTTTGCGGCCCGCTTTGAGGCGGCAACCTATCGCCACAAGGAGCTCGAAATGCCCTACCGCACCCTCCGCATCGCCCCCGAGAAGGGTGGCCGCGAGGCGTTGGTCATCTACCTGCACAGCAGCAAGGGGCGCGGCATTGACAACCGCACACAGCTGCACGGAACGGTGCAGACGGTGGTCAAAAACCTCGAGCAGACGGGCGAAAAGATCCTTCTGGCAGTGCCGCAGTGCCGCCCCGACCGCCGCTGGAACGAGAACTACGCCACCTTAGGAGATAAGATGCCCATCGTTTTGAAGGGACTTATCGACCGCCTGCTGGTCGAGAACTCCAATATCGACCCCTCACGCATCTACATCATGGGTGACTCGTCGGGTGGTGCCGGTGTGCTCTATATGCTCAGCGACTATCCGAAGCTCTTTGCCGGAGCCATCGCCGCCTCCTGCTACCCCCATAAGAGCAACTCGGCCGCAGCGACGGCCAAAACCCCGCTGGTAATCTCCTATGGCGATATGCAGCCCGACAAGCAGCAGCTCACAAAGGAGTTTGCCGACAAGGTGGCCAAGAAGGGCGGCACGGTGCGCTATATCCCCCTCAAAGGTTATGACGACACCCACTCCCGCCTCAGCCCCGAACTGCTGACCTGGATGCTCTCCTTTCGCCGGTAAGCAGCTGTTTTCGGAGTACTTTTCTGGTTTTTTTTGCTTTTTTTTCAAAAAAAGTGTGATTTTGTAAAATTATTACTATATTTGCACTCCGAAACGACCGGATTTATTAGGAGAGATGCCGGAGTGGTCGATCGGGCCGCACTCGAAATGCGGTGAACGGGCAA
>CAYRPL010000240.1:0-2074 GCA_964426045.1 uncultured Alistipes sp.
TTAGGCTCAAACAAAAAAAGACCTGCCTAACATTTTTTAATTGTTAGACAGGCTCGACAGGCTCTTTATTTTACCGATAGTTACTTAGCTTTGGCTCCGGCGCCAAAGAGAAGGCCCAAGCGGAGTTGGAAGGCGCCATGCTCACCGATCAGTTTATACCCTACATCGGCTTTGAATCGACGAGCCTTGATGCCCACAGCCGGACAGAGATAGAGAGAGGCTCTCACTTTGTCGGAATCGAAATGGGGAACAACTCCAACATCAAGGGTAAGATAAGCCGTGTTGGGCTTTGAAGCGTCGAGATAGCCCTTCAAGTTGAGGTAGAGAGGGACCAAGAGTTTCGATTCCGAGTGGTGGCAGCAGACAAACTCGGGTTCTCCTGCCGAACAGCTATCATCATTAACCCCCGCAAGGAACTCGAGACCTACGCCACCACCCACCGAGAAGTGGTCGCCGATGCGGGCACCGTGTACGGTGTGAATACTCAATGCGGCCCACTGGTCAGCAAAGGGGCCGTAGCTGAATCCAAGGTTTACCTCACCCAGATAGGGGTTCTGCTGGGCCTGCGCACCAAGCACAGCGCCAAAGAGGAGCAGAATGGAGAAGATGATTTTTTTCATAGCGGTAGAAATTGAGTTAATAATAAATCAGAGGTCGTCACTCGGGGTGTGACCCCCTTCAACCGCGAATTTACAAAAAAGAGATGATATGACAAATTTTTGGCCGAAATAGTAAAGTTTTTCTGCGAGTTTGGAAGATTTAAGGTGCTGGGGCGTTAGAGGTATTAGGGGCATTAAGGGTAATTGCTCATTACTAATTGCTAATTGCTCATTAAAATAGGGTCTTCGTCACGACATTTTTGTCAGAAGGGGTCAGATGCAACGCTCGGCAAAAAAATCGCGGATGGATAGTACTTGACGTACATTCCATTCGCGATTTTTTATTAGCGGCCGCAGATGGCCACTTATCACAAAAAAATTATTTCAGCTCGTTCAAAATACGCATCGCCGCATCCAAAATTGCCGTATCATCGAGGGTAACAACACCACCATCGGGGCCCTGCTCGAAGTGAACACCAGCACCGTGCTTGGCATCGGTGTGACGGCCACCGAAGTAGTTGCGTACCGTCTCTACGTCAATTCCCAACTCGTCAGCGATGCGCTGCGAGCTTCCACTGGGCAACTTGTCTTTGATCTTGCGAAGTTCGTTAAAAGTGATAATCATATCTCTAAATTTTTAAGGTTAATTCTTCGTTACCAAAATTACAACAAATTTTTGGGACCACCAAGTTTTCCGCCGTTTTTTTTACATTTTTTAAGAAATTATCACATTTTTGGACAAAAATCACCTTTTTGAAGCGGTAAAAAAAGCGGAATCCCCAAGGGGCCCCCGCTAATAGTGTAACGCAGAAAATGGCTTTTTCTGTCGTTTTTGAAAATTTTATGAAAGAAGGAATTTCAAGGCTTACGAAGATGGGGCGTCCCGTAGCATACTCAACGTATGTAAGGGGCGCCCCATCGAGTGTAACGCAGAAATTACCCTTTCAGGAAATTTTCAATTACTTTACCTCTTCAAACTCCACATCCTCAGGCTGCTGCTGGGCTCCACCCTGCTGTGCACCGCCCTGCTGGCCGGCACCCGGGTTGGCCTGCTGCTGGGCCTGCTGCTGGGCGTAGATATCCTGCGAAGCGGCCTGCCATGCAGCGTTGAGCTCGGCAATGGCGGTGTCGATGGCGGCGATATCCTGGTTCTTGTGGGCCTCCTTGAGCTTGGCGAGCGATGCCTCGATGGTCGACTTCTTCTCGGCAGGAATCTTATCACCATACTCCTTGAGCTGCTTTTCGGTAGCGAAGATGTTCGAGTCGGCGGCATTGATCTTGTCGATGCGCTCCTTCTCGGCCTTATCCTTCTCCTCGTTGGCCTTAGCCTCGTCACGCATGCGCTGAATCTCCTGCTCGGTAAGACCCGACGAAGCCTCGATGCGAATCTTCTGCTCCTTGCCCGTGCCCTTATCCTTGGCCGAGACATTCAGAATACCGTTGGCGTCGATATCGAAGGTCACCTCGATCTGCGG
>CAYRPL010000241.1:0-2064 GCA_964426045.1 uncultured Alistipes sp.
GATGACATTGCAGAAGGATCTGAAGCTTTCTTACCTGTTCATCTCCCACGATCTGAACGTGGTTCGCCACATCAGCAACCGGGTGGGTGTTATGTACTTAGGACGCATCGTGGAAATGGGCGAGACGGAAGACGTGTACCGCAATCCCATGCATCCCTATACCCAGGCGCTCCTCTCCGCCATCCCCAAGATGGATCCCCTGGAGGAGACCCACCGCATCCGGCTTGAAGGCGACGTACCCAGTCCTGCCAATCCTCCCAAGGGCTGCGCGTTCCATGACCGCTGCAGTAAGTGTATGGAGATCTGCAAGCATACTGTCCCTGAAACAAAGGAGCTGGCGCCTGACCATTTTGTGGCTTGCCATTTGTACGATTAAGTCAAAAAACTAGCAAAACCCGCCCAATTCTGGGCGGGTTTTTTGTATCCTCCGAAAAACTGACTATAATAAGGGATGATCGATTTAAGGAGGATTATATATGTTCGACTTATCTGCGTTTGAAAAATATCTGATTGACGG
Organism: uncultured Alistipes sp.; assembly: GCA_964426045.1. Classification (GTDB taxonomy): domain Bacteria; phylum Bacteroidota; class Bacteroidia; order Bacteroidales; family Rikenellaceae; genus Alistipes. The sequence continues at coordinate 518 of CAYRPL010000241.1, forward strand.
GGAAAAGAGCGGACTCACGGTCCGGAAGTACTGCCGGGACGTTGGGGCGTTCAGGGCCTTTTTGGGGGCAAAGCCCCTGGATAAGGAGGGCACACTGGCGTTTAAGGAGCATTTAATTGGGCGCTATGCCGTTGCCAGTGTCAACAGCATCCTTTCCTCGGTGAACTGCTACCTGAAATACCTGGGCAGGGAGGACTGCCGGGTGAAGACGCTTAAGATTCAGCGTCAGGCCTTTTGCCCGGAGGAAAAGGAACTGAGCCGCCGGGAATATCAGAAACTTCTGAGCGCAGCGGATCAGAATCCCCGTCTGCAGCTTCTGATGCAGGCCATCTGTTCCTCCGGCATCCGGGTATCTGAGCATCGTTTCCTGACTGTGGAGGCTGCGAAGCTGGGCTATGCCACGGTGCGCAGCAAGGGGAAAACCCGAACGGTGCTTCTGCCCGGAAAGCTGTGCAAGGCGCTTTTATCCTACGCCAGAAAAAACAACATCCGTCGGGGCAGTATTTTTATCACCAGAAACGGAACGCCTCTGGACCGAAGCAGGATCTGGGCGGAAATGAAAAAGCTGTGTCAGGCGGCGGGGGTGGCAAGGCAGAAGGTGTTCCCCCACAATCTGCGCCACCTTTTTGCCCGCAGTTTTTACGCAATGGAAAAGGATATCGTGCGGCTGGCAGATATCCTGGGGCATTCCAGCATCAACACCACCCGAATCTACACCACCGAAAGCGGAAGTGTCCACCGTGCGCAGATAGAAAAAATGCAGCTGCTTTACCACATAATGTAGATTATGTGATATGAAGCAGCTGTTTACGGGGGAATTATAACATAATTGGTTTTAAAAATCAACCTTTTTCAGCAGCCGTTACGTAAATTAATATCCCTGTAACCAATTTAATAATTTTTTAACACAATAAAGGCAGGACAACCAGGGCCAAAGATGAAAAAACAAAATCTTTGGCCCTGATTGTCCTGTCTTTTTTCTTTTTATGGTGTCCGTCAATGGTGGAATTTCTTCAAAGTCCCGGAATTTGGGGCGGTTTTGAAGCTCCCATCCTCGGAGAATACCACATAATCTACATTATGTGATATTCGCAGTCCAATTTTGCGGGTTTGGAGGTACACATTGACACTTCTGGAATACTTTCTGGAACACCGGACGCTGCAAAACGAGTGGATATCTGACCGAAATACGGACGATCCCGGGAAGCTTTCCATCTATTCCCGTACTAAGGTCTGGTGGCGCTGCGCTAAGGGCCATGAATGGCAGGCCTCACCGGAAAGCCGGGTGAGCGGGGGACACAACTGCCCCTACTGCACGGTGCAGATCGTATTTCCCGGCGAAACGGACCTGGCTACGCGGTATCCGGAAAAGGTCAAGCTATGGCATCCGGAGAAAAACGGAACTCTGACCCCGTCGGAGGTTGCCCCGGGAAGCCGCAAAAAGGTCTGGTGGAAATGTGAAAAAGGCCACAGCTGGCTTGCCTCTGTCTACAGCGTGACGGGCAGCAGCTGCGGGTGTCCGTATTGCAGCGGCCTGGTGGCATTTC
>CAYRPL010000242.1:0-2049 GCA_964426045.1 uncultured Alistipes sp.
TCAAGGGCCACAATCGAGGGCTCGTCGACCACCACCTTATTGTTGTAAATTACCAGCGTGTTGGCCGTACCGAGGTCGATGGCCAGCTCCTGGGTCAATGAAAAAATTCCCATATTTCTATTCTTTGTTTTATCGCTTCTTACTCTTCTTCCTTCTCTGTGCTTTTGCGCTTCACAAGCCGCTTCAAACACTCTAACCCGCTGACCTGCAACGCATAGCAGAAAATAGAAATCCGCACTCGGAGGCTCTTTGTTTCCGACTGACAGATATTCTTGGCAAAGGTATAAAAATAATTAGGAATTAGCAATTAGGAATTAGGAATTTTATTTCATACCTTTGTCGTGTTAGAAAACATCACAATCCGACGAAACAATATGGATTTGAAAATTGACAAGGAGGCCCGATATGCCGTTATTGGCTATGGCAGCTGGGCCACGGCGCTGGTGAAGGTACTTACCGAGCGTGAATGTGAGGTGGGTTGGTATGTTCGCAACCCCGAAATCTTGGAGTCGCTCCGCACGGAGGGGCGAAATCCGCGCTACCTGGCCGACTTGGAGTTTGACCGCAGCCGCATCCGACCCTCCGACGACCTGAACCAAGTGGCTTCTGAGGCCGATGTCTTGGTGCTGGCTACCCCTTCGGCCTATCTGAAGAGCTTTCTGGAGCCGCTGACCATCTCGCTCGAGAACAAATTCGTGGTCTCGGCCATCAAGGGTATCGTTCCCGACGACTATCTGACCATTGTGGAGTATCTCTGCCAACATTACGGCCTTTCGCAGGGCCAGTTAGGCATCATCACAGGCCCCTCGCACGCCGAGGAGGTGGCTCTCGAGCGCCTGAGCTACCTGACGGTGGTCTGCACCGACGAGGACAACGCCCGCATCTTGGGCGAACGCTTCGCAACACGCTATGTGAAGCTCAGCCACTCGACCGACCTCTACGGCGTAGAGTACGCCTCGGTACTGAAGAATATCTATGCCTTAGCCGTGGGTATCGCCTCGGGTCTGGGCTACGGTGACAACTTTTTGGCGGTGCTGATCTCGAACAGCGCCATGGAGCTGAGCCGCTTTTTGAACGAGAGTGCCCCCTACGAGCGCAACACGCTGGCTTCGGCCTACTTAGGTGACCTGCTGGTAACCTGCTACTCGATCTACAGCCGCAATCGTCGCTTAGGCAACCTGATTGGTCGCGGCTGCTCGGTCAAGAGCGCCCTGAACGAGATGACGATGGTGGCTGAAGGGTACTTTGCCGCCGACTGCATCCGCCACGTCAATCAGCGCCACGGTATCGATATGCCCATCGCCACGATGGTCTACGAGGTACTCTACAAGGGGGCCTCGGCCCGCAAGTCGATGAAGGCCCTCACGGCCCATCTGATTTAGAACTGTTATACAACAAACATATTTAGGTAAATTAGGATTATGAAAGCAATTAAATTGGACATCTCGAAGTCGGGCTTTACGGTTTCGGCCGAGATGCAACAGAAGGCCGTTGCGGCCAACCGCCTGCTCCACACCAAGGAGGGTGCCGGAAATGACTTCCTGGGTTGGGTAAACCTCCCCTCGTCAATTACCCCCGAAGAGATAGCCGCCATTCAGGCCCAGGCCGAAAAGCTCCGCGAGAAGGCCGAAGTGATCATCTGCATCGGTATCGGTGGTTCCTACCTCGGTGCCAAGGCTGTGCTGGAGGCGATGTCGAACTCCTTCTCGCTGCTCAAAAAGACGAAGAGCGAGCCTATCATCCTCTTTGCCGGTCAGAACATCTCGGAGGATTACACCTCGGAGCTGCTCGAGGCTGTGAAGGAGTACTCGATTGCCGCTATCGTGATCTCGAAGTCGGGAACCACGACCGAGCCCGCCATCGCCTTCCGCATCATCAAGGCCGAGATTGAGCAGCGCTACGGCAAGGCCGAGGCCGCCGAGCGTATCGTGGCCATCACCGACAAGGCACGCGGAGCACTGAAGACCCTGGCAACCAACGAGGGCTACCCCACCTTCGTCATCCCCGACGATGTAGGTGGCCGTTTCTCGGTACTCACCCCCGTAGGTC
>CAYRPL010000243.1:0-2034 GCA_964426045.1 uncultured Alistipes sp.
GACAGCGGCACCCTGGGGCATTAGGCAGGCATCACCATGGGGGGCTTTGTTGTCGATCCACAGATCGGCCACCTCGTAAAGATGTTTTCCGTTTACACTACGGGCAGGCTGATCAAAGTATGCGCTGGAGCAGATGGCCACAGTGGGGATTCCCTGACTCCGGACGGTATCTGCCAGTTCTATGGGAACGGCATTGATGCCGGAGGTGGATAAACAAAAGAGCATATCCTTTTCTGTCAGATGGCAGCTTTTTAGAACCTCGGCTGCCAGACCTGGTTGCTTTTCAAGGCGGCTGCTTTCCGCGGCACCTTCGTGGAGCATAAGCGGCGGGTAGAAAATAGGAGCTACACATGCCAGTCCGCCTGCCCGGTAAAAAGTCTCCTCAGAAAGAATATGGGAATGTCCGCAGCCGAATACATAAATCAGACCGTCCTGAGACAACACAGTCTTAACCATTTGAGCAGCCAGCTTTATTTTTTCTTCCTCATCCTGGCAGATTGCGTGAATGGCCTGTGTGATGTGGCTGGCATATTGGTCAAGCAGCATGTAGTGGTTCCTCCTTGAATAAAAAATAATCGGTTATACCATGTTGCCAGTTAACCTGGAACTAGCTCTGATCACAAGGTTCGGTTCAACATAATAGTTATCGTAGGGGGTATTGGGGGACTCTATGCAGTCGAGCAGCAGCTTTACGGTCATATCTGCCATGCTGGCAATCCGGTATTGTACAGTGGTTAATGGAGGAGAGAGAGAGGTGGCAACAGACAGGTCATCGAAGCCAACGATTCCCACATCCTCCGGTATCCGTTTGCCAATCTGCTTACAGATTCGATATAGCTGTGCAGCGATCAGGTCGTGGTAACAAAAAACACCCGTGGGCTGGGTCTGGCGCTCCAGTATCTCCATAAGACGGCTATGATCTGTTCGGGAGTCTGTGGAGATCTGCATCGTATTTCGTGAATCTAAGTCGAAACCATTTTGCTTCAGCTCCATCTGGAATCCTGTAAAACGGATATCGTTTTCCAGAGAGCGGTTGCGCGTACCGATGTACAGGAAATCCCGATAGCCTTCTTCTAACAGATGACGGGCAACCTTCTGGGAGACGGCGAAGCTGTTGACTTGTACAGAGGATTTTTTGCTGTTGTCCAGAGAATGGGCAAGCAGGACACACGGAACCGGACAGTTGCGGTAGAGATACTTATTTTCGGATGGCGTGGGGACACAGTTTATAATGCCGGCCACAGACATGTGCAGGAGGAGCTGAAACACTTTCCTCTCCTCTGCCGGAGAATAGGCAGTGGTGAGAACCAGAACCTCATAGCCCTTTTGCCGGAAGGTTTCGATCACAGCATCTGATAGCGATGAGAAAAATTCGTTATTCAGATGAGGCACCATTAGTCCGATAATTTTGGTTTGGGTATGATGCGCCTCGATTAGTTTGGAATGGGAAAGGAAATATTTCTTACCCCGCAATTCCAGATACTCGGCTGTACACAATTCGGTCAGGATATTGTGAGCAGTTACAACAGAAACTTGCCGCAGCTCTGCTAATGCCCGTGTAGTCATAAATATATCGCCGGGCTGACCGTATTTACCCTGCAGTATCTCATCCTGGATCAGGTATTGCTCTTGTGCAGAGCGAGACAGATTCGCGAAAACCTCATTAGTCATCGTGTTTATCCTCTGTTGGTAATGATAGTAGGGAAAAAACAAATATATAAATAAGTATATCATATTATACTGAAGAATAACAAGACGGAAAACGAAAATCAATGAAAGAAAAATAATTTCCTCTGTTATGTTTGTGTTATGGGAATAAAAATAGGCTGTTTTAGGAAAAAAGTGAAGGTCAGAATCCAATAATTTATACTGACGAGAGTGGGGGATTAAACAGGTATATATTTTTTGGAAAATAATTTGTTATAATTTAATGTAATATTGTTGACATTTATGTTATAACATCGTAAAATCAAAATGAAAAATGTACCAAAAAGTCATGGTGAAAACGGTCTAGCTTATAACAATTTTGCACAT
>CAYRPL010000244.1:0-2025 GCA_964426045.1 uncultured Alistipes sp.
GAATGATGGTTCGTGCATCAGATGGAACTGCAATTACAATTAAGTCTACAGCAGAATCGATAATAGAATATCAAGAGCTTACCTTTAGGGACTGGGGATTAGATGACCAGACAGCAACTAATGGTAACAATACCGTATGGTGTAAGAAGATACCTATTACCTCATGGAACAATGTTGCAATTAGTGGAGACATTTCTTTTGGAGTAAATAACGTAAACAGTTCTTGGAGATTTGGCACCAATACGGTACAAGACGGAAGTTGGCACGGTTTCTGTATTCGACAGGATGGAAGTGGCAACTTAGTAATTGAAGATATAGGTGACAAAGCAGCGGCGCTTTCATGGAAAATATTAGGTAAATACACAGCAGGAACAACCATACCAATCCGCGTTACCTTCACAACGCTGGAAACAGGAGACGTAGAACTTGGAATTTCTATTAATAATGGTGATGCAGTGATTATAGAAGTTACAGAGGAAGAAGTTACCAATTTGGGTTTAGGTATGATGATTCGTGCATCAGATGGAACATCCATTACAATCACATCCACACCAGAACCGGTATATCAGGAACTTACCTTGAGTGACTGGGGATTGAAAAACCAGAAGGTAAAGGGAGCGGCTACTGTATGGAGCAGCAAGACACCGATTACCTCATGGGAGAATGTTGCCGTAAATGCGGAAATTGCTTTCGCTGCAGATGAAACAAATAGCTATTGGAGAATCGGAAGCGGCACAACATCTGAAGGAAGTTGGGCAGGACTAAGCATTCGACCAGACGGAAGTGGAAATCTAGTGGTAGAGAAGGCAAGTGTTGATTTGGGAAGTTTTACATGGAAAACACTTGGAAGCTTTACTGTGGGAGCTGCAATCCCTGTACGTATTACATTTACAAAGTTGCTGACAGGAAATGTGGAACTGGGAATTGCGATTAATGACAGTGCACCGGTAAAAGCAACAATATCGGCAGATGCGCTCAACAATTTGGGATTTGGAATGTACGTGAATGCGGTATCAGGCAATACAGTTACGATTGCATCAACACCGATAGGTGAAGTAGAATACAAAGAATTAACGTTCCGTGATTGGGGATTAACAGCAGGTTCTGTTGGAAGCGCTTCGGACAGTGCAACTGTATGGAGTTTAGGTAGTCCGATTACATCATGGGATAACGTAGCAATTAGTGGCTATTTAACATTTACAGATAATGACAGCAACACGGAGAATAGCTATATTCGAATTGGTGTAGACAAGGAGACTGAATCATGGTACGGTCTACAGATTCGTTCTGCAGGTAATCAGATAGCAATTGAGGATCAATGCAATCCGGGAATAGAAGAACTTAGCTGGAAATTGGTTGGAAGTACATCAAATGGTGCAGAGGTTCCATTTAGAATTACCTTTACGAGAACGGGAATTAATCTAGAGGTAGAGTTGACAGTTAATAACAGCGCATCTGTAAGCTTTGTGGTAGATAATGAGGAAGAAGAAGGTCTCGATTTTGACATTCTGATGCGTACAGCGGCAGGTGATTCGATTAAATATCAATCTTCTATTGTAGAGAAAGATGTGAAAGATGTTACCTATAATATAGAAGAACAACCGTATGTTTTGACAAGTGCGACATCGATTACGGTGGACGGAGAGGAAGCGACAATCGGTGACACGCTTTCTGAAGCAGGAGATTATACTATTGCAACAAACCAGAATAATGTGCGCACAGAGAGAACAGTTTCTTTGTATATCGTTGGAGATGTTGACTTAGATGCTACTACAGGCAGTCAAGTCACATTGGATGCACAGGATGTGGCAGCACTAAAGAATATTTTGGCGGGAACAACTGCGACAGCAGCACAAAAGAAAGCAGCAGATTTGAATAATGATGGCGAAATTACAAACGACGATTTGAAACTTTTGCAGGATATTATAGCTGGAAAGAAAACAAGAGATGCAGTGCTGGATAAATATTATACAGATGTTTTGTCTTATGAGTATTTAGGCGGCGACGAAGTAATGCCGATTGCCG
>CAYRPL010000245.1:0-2020 GCA_964426045.1 uncultured Alistipes sp.
TACGATGATCGATTAGAAATCCACCTACGGATCGGCGGTACACTGGAGCAGAAATATGAATAAAGGCGCACGATAGCGGAAAACACGATGTCGTGCGCCTTTTTGTAGGCATACATTGAAAATATCGTGGATTTGTGCTATAATCATATCCAAATTATATGAAAGGGATGAGTTTATGGAGCGGGTCTACGCATTTACCGATGAGTATGGAGCTTTCGGATGGGATATCGACAATCCATCAGTGTCGACCCACTTTATAATCACAGCCATTATCGTAAAAGAATCGGAAGTCGAGTGTTTTACGCAGAAGGCCGAAGCGCTTAGAAAAAAGCATTTTCAAACAGGCGAAATTAAGTCGAGCAAGATTGGTAAAGACAATGCTCGTCGCCTTCGTGTATTAGCGGACCTTCAAGATATCCCGTTCAGCATTTTTTCAGTCTGCGTTGACAAAAAGAAATGCATCGAAAACATGAGTATGAAGGGGTTGCAGTATAAGAAGACCTTCTACAAATTCATGAATAACATCGTTCACCGGGAGCTGCGCCGCGCATTTGAAAAAATAACTGTAGTTGCTGACGAAATTGGAAGCAACGAGTATATGCAGAGCTTTTGTCAATACGTAAGCAATCACCAAGATATGCCAGACCTTTTTGGTGATGCTATGTTTAGCTTCGAAAACAGTAAAAATGATGTTCGCATACAGATGGCCGATTTAATTAGCGGTACGCTTGCATATGTTTTTGACCGGCACAAGAAATCGGATGATACGCCGGACTATTTGAAAATACTCAAAAACAAAATCATCCGCATCGAGCTGTACCCCAAAACATATGACACCTACATTCTTGAGAACAGCGCTATTGCCGAGGACTACGATGAGGACATTGCAAAATTGTGTTTCGCCCAAGCCGTCAAATTTGTGGAGCATAACGCAGATGATCCTGATCCAGAAGTCAAAGCCCAAGTGATTGTTTTACAATATTTACTATTCCGCTTTATGAACAATGATACTCGTGGGTATATTTACACGCAAGAGCTTAAAAGTCAGCTTATCAATACCGAATTGCGTGGAATCACGGATACGGCATTTAGAATGCGTATCATCGGAAAATTGCGTGACAAAGGCGTTATAATTGCCAGTTCTCAAAAAGGATATAAGATCCCCTCCAAGCAGGCAGAATTATACGATTTTATTAACCATGATGCAAAAATAGTTATACCGATGCTGGCAAGATTAAAGAAATGTCGCGACCTTGTAAAATTGGGCACGGCAAACGGACTCGACCTGTTGGAACATTCCGAGTACGATCAGCTACGTGCTTATTTTGACAGCATTCCAACACCTGATGAAGAAGCATGATTTTGTAGCAAGGGATTGTTTGTTATGGCCATAAAACAGAAAAGCTCTATTGAGCTCATGAATATGTACGCAGAAATACTGGCAGAACTGAACAGCCGTAATGTGGTGCGTACATATAACAGCCCCGTTGGCGATTACGCAGAGTGGTTGGTTTCAGAAAAGCTCGGCTTCATACTGGAGCATAATTCGCAAAAGGGTTATGATGCATATGATCCCAAAACAGGTTTGCGCTATCAGGTGAAAAGCCGGTGGGAGCGCGGTGCAGCATCGGTACAAAGCAGAGAACTGAATGTGATCAGGAACTATGACGATGACCAATTCGACTACCTGATTATCGTGATATTCGATGATCATTTTTGCGTCAAGGAGGCATACATGCTGCCTCACGACACTGTAAAGCCCTATGCTCGATACAACAAGCATCAGAACGGTTATATCCTGATCGCCAAGGGCGCAGTACTTACTGACAAGGATACAAAAAACATCACCCTACAACTGCGGTGACTGCGTACTTTTAGTGCAAACACCCCGCTTTTACGCTCCGTTTGGTGCTAACATCGCAAAACGGTCACCTGACTTGATACAATATCAAGTCAGGTGATCTTTTTGTATAAAGACTACCACCCGCTATGCGGGTGCGCCGGAAAAAGTTCTACTTAT
>CAYRPL010000246.1:0-2017 GCA_964426045.1 uncultured Alistipes sp.
GTGCTGCGGAACGACTGCTGCCAGTGTTTATGCGGTTTATCAGCTGATTTTCCACTCCCTGACCAGCGTGCTGAAGGTGATTACCAACAGTGTGACCTTCAAACAGGGGCAGCTGTACAATACGGACCGAAAAGCATACATAAAATTCCACGACAGCTATGAAACCGCCTATTCCGCCCTTGTGTTTGCCTTTATGACAGTGACGCTGTATTTGGCATTGCCCTTTGTGGAACTGTATACGGAAGGCGTATCTGACGCAGTGTACGTAGAGCCGTATCTGCCTGTGATGTTTGCTCTGGTTCAGCTGCTGTCCTGCAGCCGGTCGACCTGTACCATGCTGATCTCCATGGCCGGGCACGCGAAGAAGACGGTACTCAACACGATACTGGAGGCTGTGCTGAATCTGGGAATATCCATTGTTTTGGCCTTGCGTATTGGTATTCATGGTGCCCTGATCGGCACCATTGCGGCACTGCTGTACCGCAGCAATGACATCATTATTTATGCCAACCGGAAGATCCTGGAGCGGAGTCCCTGGAGCTGCTACCGCACCCACGGTGTGTTTTTTGCTCTGTTTGCCCTGAACTACGGCCTGTCCCGGATCTGGATGCCGAGGATTGACGGGTACGGTGTGTTCCTGGTATGGGGCGTGATCCTGACCGTTCTGATGATGATCCTGTATGGCGCAGCAGCGTTGGCGCTGAATCCCGGCTTGCGCAAAACCGTAAGAGGGATGGGGGCAGGCGTATTAAAGAAAGATTAATTTTTTGAAAAAAAGTATTTACAAATTTGTAAATGGCATGTATAATAGCCATAAATAGGAAAAGCTAAAAAGGCAAAATCATTGAAAGATGATGACGCAAAGCTATAGGGGCCTCATTTTTAAGCCAGCCAGCTACCGCATTCACAAGGAAGCGCATTTCCTTGTGAATGCGGTATTTTGTTTTTCAAGACTGTTTTCAGGGAGGTGGTCAGAATGAGAGTCAGCATTATCATTCCGGTCTATAAGGCAGAAAAAACGCTTGCGCGCTGCCTGGACAGCTTGCTTGCCCAGACTTATTCTGACTGGAAGGCTATCCTCATTGACGACGCGTCTCCGGACGGCAGCGGTGAGATCGCAAAGCAATATGTTCAGATGGACAGCCGTTTCTGCTATATTCAGAATGAACAGAATATGGGCGTGTCTGCGACCCGGAACCGGGGACTGACGCTGCTGGAAGAAGGCTATGCGGCATTCCTGGACAGCGACGACTGGTGGGAAGACAATACGCTGGAAGTCATGCTGGGCGCTGCCCGGAAATACGATGCGGACATGGTCCAATGTACCTGGCGGATCAACTACCCCGACGGAACGGAGATCCCGGAGGAAAATACCTTCCCGGAGCTTCGTGTTTTCGACCGGAAGGATTTTGGGATCCCTCTGAAGAAGATGTTCACCGGAATCAGCATGAACCATATGGCACGCAAGATCGTCCGCTATGAGCTGATTCGGGATCTTCGGTTCAATGAATCGCTCAGAACGGCGGAGGATCTGGAGATGAGCTTCCGTACGCTGCTTCGGGCTCAGCGGATCGTATTTGTTCCCGATGCCCTCTATCATTACTTCCGCCATGGCGCGGGGCTGACGGGAAGCGGGCTGTCATTCCAGAGAAAACTGCAGGATAACCGCAGCGTTTCCAAGATTATGCTGGAGAACCTGCCGGGAACGCCGTGGAACGGCAGCGGCTACCGAATCCTGGCCTGGCTGAGACCTTACATAATCATTCTTGACAAAGTAATACGGATACTTCGGGACAAAAAAGCTCTGAAACAGGCTGATGCCGGAAAGGGAGAAAATGGATAAGAAAAAAATCGATATGCGAACAGAAAAACGCCTGGCGCTGCTGCTGGATTTCCTGGTATGTGCCGTCAGCGTGGGCAGTATCATGATTCTGGGTGCAAAATACGCGGATGTGGGCGCGAAATACATTATGAGCGGCGTGCTGAATGTGGCGGCGATCATCGTGCTGATGTCGGC
>CAYRPL010000247.1:0-1994 GCA_964426045.1 uncultured Alistipes sp.
GTGAGAACTTACCAACCCAACGGTCAACATTGATATTGCCGTTTTGGCGTAATACCGCTTGCCAATAAGAACTACTAGAAACGTAATCAAAAACAAGTCCCGTCCATCTATTAGCATCACTTGCTGAAACAAGCATCATATCAAACTCTACAGCATAATTCTCTATTGCGGGAACAAAATCAAGAATCACAACCGGATTTCTTGTCTCACCCTTCATGTGTAACCTTCCGTCTACCACTTCTGCTGTTTCAGTAGCATTGATTGCAAATGTCCAGTCGCTGGGAAGTGTACCATTTTCTGTCTTATCAAAGTCTTGTCTGTAATACACTCCCGCAGGAAGCGGCTCCAGCTTCTCTGCTTCATACATACCGTCTTGATATACATACCAGTGTGTGCTCATATCATCCGGTTGATGCGGTGCCGGCCACCACCAGTCGGGGTTCGATTGTGCCACAGAACCGGAACGCTCAACAGATAAGACATCACCCTTATTCTTGAATGCCCAACCGATTCTGGCATAACTAGAATCATTAAAAGCAGTTGCCTCATAAGGAATATACATTTCGAAGGTGGATTTGTACACGCCTTCATTTTCGATTGTTTCCAGTACCGCCACAACATCAAGCGAATTATTGTTATGAATCACCCATTTTTGTTCCATAGTGGTTCCACACGTAACAAAAACTTCAAAATTAGTATTCCAATACCAAGTAGCGTAATTCTCACTTCTAAAGTTATGAGTTGCTTCGCCACCAATATAAATGCCATCTTCCCGTAACACGGAATATACGGTTACAGAACGGTTGGTACCTTCCAGGTCAGAAAAAGTATAACCTTGATACTTACCACTGCCAGACTCAAGCCATTCGGAAATGTCGCCATCTACAACAAATTCGCTATTATCATCCACGACCAAAACATAACATGTATCTGTGTTTCCATAGCTATCTGTTGCTGTCACCGTTGTGTAGCCAGTTTTTACACCGGAGATAACGCCGGCATCGGTAACTGTCAGAAGTGAAGTATCGCCGGAGGTAAATGTTACTGTACGATCATCCACATTTACACTACTTAATGTAACAGACTCTCCAATCTTTACGCTTACACTTGTCAGATTCAACTTGAGGGGATCAATCGCTACCGCAGAAACATTCACGGTACAAACAGCTTTTCTATGATTGTAAGCTGTAATCATCACCTTTGTGCTACCAGCTCCCATTGCCGTGATCAATCCATTATCCACAACAGCTACATCTGTGTTATCAGAACTCCATGCAAGTGTCAATCCCTCTACCATGGACAGCTTATCTCCAATGTAGGCCTCTTCACCTACCTGCAGATTTACTTCGGATACAGTTAACAGTAAGCAGTCAGTTACGGCATCATCTTTGCTGATTGTATAATCGCTTGCGGTTAGCTCGGTATTAAAGGAGAAGATACCCACAGCCCCGTTTTCTGCCTTGAAGCCATGCTCATTATACAACGCCAGTTGATCATTCACATAGAAATAGTATGCCTGTCCATCACGAATCAGCTTCAGCTTGATGGTATCGCTGCCGGTAAAGGACATGTTGGAAACCTCCACAGACTTGGAGCCTGCCCAGTTGTCATCGGCACCGGTAGGCTGATATACAACACCCACCGTGGTGGCGGTCATATCGGTCTTCATATCCACATAGAACTTGACCATTTCAGACTCACCGTTGACCAGCAGGCCAAACTTGGGCCACTCATCCTCATTCAGCACAGCAGATACATTAATCTCAGTCTCAAAGCAGACCTTGTCAGTAAATACATCCTGAACATAGGCATATTGGGGTGATGCGCCCACGAAGGAAATGGAGGGTGCGTCGCCACCGTCCCTGGACAGATCCACGCCATCCGTAGTCACATAGCCCTCAGCTGTGCCGAAGAAGGGATTGGGCTCTGCAAAAATTTGATCCAGATTCCAGGGTTCTACCTGTGTCAGAAATTTTTCACACAATGCCTTCACT
>CAYRPL010000248.1:0-1966 GCA_964426045.1 uncultured Alistipes sp.
GGGATTTACGAGCCGCCACACAGCGCTCGACGTGCTTACAATCAAACTCTACCTGCTGTCAAAACCGGTCAGCCCCTGATTGCGGATGCAAAGATAGTGAAAATTCAAAATCCGGAATTGAAAATTCAAAATTATTTTTATTTCTTGTCTCTTTTTGCTATCTTTTTACTATCTTTGACTTGCTAAAAAACAGATACGATGAAACGAGGAACAAAAATTATGCTTGCGGGGGTGCTCCTGGCGGTTTTGGGAGCGCTGGTTATTTGGTTGGCGCAGCCCACAAAGGATCTGGCGCCCTTTCAGGGGGCTGTGCTTCGGGCCGATGCTCGCACTTTGCCGGGGAAATCAATTCAAAAAACAGATACAGTTACTATGAGCGAAAAGAAACTCTATGCCATCATCGAGACCGACAAGGGTACGATGAAGGCCGAACTCTACAAGAGTGAGACGCCGGGTACGGTACAGAACTTTGTCGATCTGGCCACCCACAACTTCTACGACGGATTGACCTTCCACCGTGTGATTCCCGACTTTGTGATTCAGGGCGGTTGTCCGCGCGGCGACGGCACCGGAGGCCCGGGTTACCGCATCAAGTGCGAGACCACGGCTCCCCGCCAGTACCACGACCGTGGCGTGCTGTCGATGGCCCATGCCGGCAAGGATACGGGCGGTTCGCAGTTCTTCATCTGCCACTGCCGCGAGAATACGCAGCACTTAGACGGCCGTCACACCTGCTTCGGCAAGGTGGTCGAGGGTCTGGATGTGATTGATGACATCCGTGTAGGTGATCGCATGCTCTCGGTGCGCATCGTCGAGGAGTAGGATTTCCGACAAACAAAAAGGATAGAGTTGCCCCGAAAGCAGTTCTATCCTTTTTGTTTGGTTACTTTTCGTTAGCGCTTATTCCAGCGGGTCTGAATACGTCGGGCCGCCTCGGCCAGCACCTCCGCCGGGCAACAGAGGGTGATGCGGACATAGCGCTCGCCCTCGCTGCCAAACATGGCACCTGGAGTAAGGAAGACATCGGTGGCCTCCATCACCTCCTCGGAGAATTGATAAGAGTCACCCTCATACTCTTCAGGAATCTCGGCCCAGATAAAGAGACCGGCTTGGTTGGGCATATAGTGGCAACCCAGCGCATCGAGCAGGTCGCAGCCACACTTCTCACGCTCGTAGTATATCTTGTTGAGCTCCTCGAACCACTCCTCGCCCAGAGAGAGAGCCGTCTCGGCAGCGGCCTGAATCGGATAGAACATGCCCGAATCCATATTGGATTTAAAGCAGAGAATGGCATCAATCCACTCCTGTTTGCCCAAAATCACACCCACACGCCATCCGGCCATCGAGTACCCCTTGGAAAGCGAATTCATCTCGAGGGCCACCTCGCGAGCTCCCTCAATCGAGAGTATGCTCATCGGCTTTTGGCGGTTGCGGATAAAGCTGTAGGGGTTGTCGTGAATAAGCAGAATATTGTGCTTGCGGGCAAAGGCGACCAACTTTTCGAAGAGTTCACGGGTCGGAGTCTGACCCGTGGGCATTCCGGGGAAGTTGGCAAACATCAGCTTTACCCCCTCGACACCGGCCTCTTCGATGGCCTCGAAGTCGGGCATAAAGCCGTTCTGTTTGTTGAGCGAGTAGGGGAGCATCTCGCCACCGGTCATACGCACGGCGGCCTTGTAGGCAGCGTAGCCGGGATTGGGAACCAGAACCTTATCTCCGGGGTTGATAAAAGTTTGGCAGATGTGCATGATGCCCTCCTTGGATCCAATCAATGGCAGAACTTCGGTCGCAGGGTTTATCTCAACGTCATACCAGCGTTTGTACCACGCAGCAAAAGCGTTGCGCAACACCGGCTCGCCCTTAAAGGACATATACTTGTGAACATCGGGGCGTTGTGCCTCACGGGCCAGGCGCTCGATAACCGAACGATGGGGAGGCAAGTCGGGGCTTCCCATGGCCAACTTAA
>CAYRPL010000249.1:0-1911 GCA_964426045.1 uncultured Alistipes sp.
GTCTCTACGGCCCCAACCCCCGAGGAGAGTGTCATCAACCTCCAGCAGCGCAACCAAATCGAGCACTACCTCTGCCGCCTGACACCCCGCTACCGCCGCCTCTTCGAGCTGCGCTTCTACGACGAGTGTTCCTACGAGGAGATTGCCGAGAAACTCGACCTCCCCTTGGGTACGGTCAAAACCGGCATCCACCGCATGCGCGAAAGGATGTGCCACCTGATTGCCGAGGGGGAGAAGAGTTAGCAATTCAAAATTCAGAATTCAAAATTCAAAATTAAGCGCAGCTTCAAGAGAAAGAGGAGCGAGATCGAAATCTCACTCCTCGTTGCGCAGCAAATCCTATAAGCCGGGTTCTGTACCCCATGGGAGTCTTCCCAAGGGCCCCTATCATTTATCTACGACGGCAATCTCTTGCCGCCTCCAGCAACCTACCCCCCGACATCGGACGAGCAACCCTTAATTGTCGGTATACACGGTCTTGCAACCCGCGAGATGTACTGCCGATAGACATTGCTGCCATCGCGGTGGGCTCTTACCCCGCCTTTTCACCCTTACCTCGCCCGCTAAACAGCGGGTCGTGGCGGTTCTTTTCTGTTACACTTGCTATCCCCTCTCGAAGATCAGGCCATTAACCTGCGCGGTGCTCTGCGTTGCCCGGACTTTCCTCCCCCTGCGCATGCAGGCAGCGATAGGGCGGACTTGCAGGGGCAAAGGTACGAAATAATTCACAATTCAGAATTCACAATTCACAATTATTTTTAGCTTTAAGCATTCAGCACTCAGCCTCAGCTTTCAATTGTGAATTGTGAATTGTGAATTGCCTAACGTATCAGGTTCATAAACTCCTCGCGGGTGCGGGGGTCTTTGAGGAAGATGCCCGTAAAGGCTGAGGTGGTGGTCGATGAGCCCTGCTTCTCGACACCGCGCATCTGCATACACATATGGCTGGCCTCGATAACTACGGCGACACCCATCGGGTTCAGGGCCTCCTGGATGCAGTCGCGAATCTGCACCGTCAGGCGCTCCTGGACTTGCAGACGACGGGCGTAGCACTCCACCACGCGGGCAATCTTCGAGAGGCCCGTGATGTGTCCGTTGGGGATATAGGCGACGTGGGCCTTGCCGTAGAAGGGCAGCATGTGGTGCTCGCAGAGCGAGTAGAGCTGGATATCCTTCACCAGCACCATCTGCTTATACTCCTCCTTGAAGATGGCCGAGCGCAGGATTTCGTGCGGGTCCTGGTGGTAGCCGCGCGTCAGGAAGCTCATCGCCTTGGCGATACGCTCGGGGCTCTTTATGAGTCCCTCACGCTCGGGATTCTCGCCCAGCAGGCTCAGAATCTCGCGGTAGTGGCCCATCAGTTTTTCGAGGGTTGCGGAGTCGTATTGCTCCGTGCGGTTGTAGTTTATCGTCGATTCCATAGCGACAAAGGTAGGCTTTATTTCTGATTCACCAAAAAATCGACCAACTTTCGCACGGCACGTCCGCGGTGCGAGATGGCATTCTTCTCCTCGGCCGACATCTCGGCAAAGCAGCGGCTCTCCCCCTCGGGGATAAAGAGCGGGTCGTAGCCAAAGCCCTCCTGCCCGCGCTCCGAGGTGTCGATGCGACCCTCGACAATCCCCTCGAAGAGGAGCTCTCGGCCCCCCAAGATCAGGGCAATGACGGTGCGGAAGCGGGCACGGCGGTTCTCCTCGCCCTCCAAGTTTTTCAGTAGCAGGCGGTTGTTGGCTGCAAAATCGTGGCCGTCGGTGGCGTAGCGGGCCGAGTGAACACCCGGGGCACCCCCCAGCGCCTCGACCTCAAGGCCCGTATCGTCGGCAAAGCAATCCCAGCCGGTACGCTCGTGCAAGTAGCGGGCCTTCTGAAGGGCATTTCCCTCTAAGGTGGGGCTATCAGCGGGGATCTCCT
>CAYRPL010000250.1:0-1896 GCA_964426045.1 uncultured Alistipes sp.
GAACACACCCAGCATGATCAGGATCATAATAAAGCCCATGCAGTGGGCACGTTCCAGAGGCTTGGTTTCCAGGAAGCCTGTCTGTGCACCAACTACGCCCAATACCAGACCGACCACATACTTGGAGGCAACACCGCCGGTGGCGCTGTCGCAGATCTCTGCCACCAGTACCAGCAGGATGATCTTGATCATGGTCATGGCTGCGCTATGGAAAGCAGCGGGCATGGGAGGGATCAGCTTTGCCTTCTCCTCGGAAGCTGCCATGGAGCCATTGCTCTTCATAATGTCTGCCATGGTGATCTCACCGGCCCGGTACAGCTTCAGCACACGGGCGCTTTCTTTTCTCAGGCAGATATTTGTCAGGGGGAAGCCGGCAAAACCCTGCAGAATATAAACCGCAATTGCCAGCAGGCCGAGATAATCATTGCCCATAGCTGCAGCGGTCTGCTTCATCATCAGTGCCGCCACAAAGCCGCCGGTCAGAGGGGGAGCTGCAATTGCTACAGTTTCAACATCCAGGATCATCTGGCCAACAGTCAGGCAGACCAGGCAGATGCCCAGCATACCGGCAAATGTGATCAGGATCGTGCGCCACTGCGCGATCAGCTCACGGGGGGACAGCATGGTTCCCATATGAACAACGATAATGACCACCAGGAAGGATGTCAACGAAGTGGAGATGCCGCCGATTTCCAGAATATCTTTCGGGATCACAGTCCAGAAACCAACGATCGCAAGAACGGAGCTTACAAACATGCCGGGGATAAATGCCTTGGTTGCTGCAGATGCCGCTTCACCGGCAACAATACAAAGCAACAGCAAAAACCAGGCTTGTGCCTGGGTCAGGGTTGCCCCGGTATTCAGACCATAAAAGATCCAAACCACCAGAGCGACGATACTTGCTGCCATAACTGCAAGAGCAGTCTTTTGCTTAGGCAGGAGTGGGGTTTTGGTTTTCATTATTGGGTCTCCCTTCTTTATATTTTATACATACACGTATGTATAAAATATATTATACACTTGTGTATAAAAATGTCAAGCTTCTTTTCGACGCTTTTATGCAATTTGACTTTTTCCTTTTCTTATTGTAGAATTAAAAAAATACAAAAAGGCGGACAAACGGAAATGAAAAAAAGCGAATTCACGCGGCAGCAGATCCTGGATGCTGCTTACGATATTTTTGCAACAAAGGGCTGGGAAGCTACCAATATTCAGGATATCGCAGACAGACTCGGCATCACCCGGGGACCGGTCTACTATTATTTCAAAAACAAGCTGGAGCTCTACAATGCCGTAGTGGCATACAGCGTTGAGAACTACTCTCTTCAATGCAAAACCTGTATTGAACAGGATGCTCCCTTTTTTGATATGCTTGAAACCTTGCTGCTGACCTGGCTGCAGCTGCGTCAGATCAGCCATCTGGCAAACGAATTGGTTTCCAAGCCCGAATTGGCGGAGCAAAGAAAAATCTATACCCGTTCCTGCGACGAAACCTATCTGCTTCTGACCGATCGAATCAAAAAAGAGCAGCTCTCCGGCACCCTGCGTCAGGACTTTGCTCCGGAGGAACTGACAGAATGGATCTACATTTTCTTCAACGGACTTCTGTGCATGGTAAGATCCCCGGTTAAATCCCGATGCAGGGAGGCGCCTCAGGACATGATCATGTCCTATATTACCATTCTCAGGAGCACTTACGGCAACCCTGCTCACGAGTAAGAGGTCGTCAGACACAAAACGAACGCAGGGCGGAAGCATCGCTTTCCGCCCTGCGCTTTTCTTTCACTCAGCTCTCCATCTGCTTTCCCAAAAATCCCGCGGCAGTCTTGGCCACGCCCTGATCCGCTTCCTGCAAAGGGGCATCCCCCTCGCCAAGCAGCAGCATGACGCAGCCCA
>CAYRPL010000251.1:0-1881 GCA_964426045.1 uncultured Alistipes sp.
TTGGCACCCTCCTTCAGAAAGTTCTCGGCGTGCTTGAGTTTGAAGTTGTAGTCGTGATCGTCGGTCTGCGGGCCGAAACGAATCTCCTTTACGACCACCTTGGCCTGGTTGGCCTTCAGCTCCTTGGCCTTGCGTTTCTGCTGGTAGAGGAACTTCTGGTAGTCGGCAATGCGACATACGGGAGGAACCGCCTTGGGCGAAATTTCAATCAAATCCAACTCCATCTCGTCGGCCAGGCGCAGGGCCTCGCGAATCGACATGACGGTCGGCTGCTCGATGTTCTCTCCTACGACACGCACCTCGGGTGCCGTAATCTCATCGTTGATGCGGTTCGGATTCTCCTTCTCCGGTTTGCGGGGACCACGCGGGCCGTTGGGGCCTCCGGCGGGTCGCTGCTGATTGTTGTTGTTCCCCGAGAACTGCGGTCTCGGTGCGAACGGTTTTGGTGCTGCGATAGCTTTAATAATTTAGGTTTGACATATATTTGCGAGGGGACGGCGGGTGCAGCCCCCTCGCTCTTGTTGCTTTTTACTGCTGCATCTTGTTGGCCTCGGTCTCGGCCGAAACCAGACCCAGAATCAGATCGCGGAACTCCTCGAGCGACATCTGACCCTTGTCACCCTCACCCTGGGCGCGTACCGAAACCAGACGGTCGGCCTGCTCCTTCTCGCCCACAATTACCAAGTAGGGGATGCGCTTGAGCTCGTTGTCACGAATCTTGCGGCCAATCTTCTCGTTGCGGTCGTCAATCTGGGCACGCACATCGTGCTTGTTCAGGTACTCAACCACCTCGTAGGCGTAGTCGTTGTACTTCTCCGAGATGGGCAGTACAACCACCTGGTCGGGCGAGAGCCACAAGGGGAATTTACCTCCCGTGTGCTCCAACAGCACGGCCACGAAACGCTCCATCGAACCGAAGGGTGCGCGGTGAATCATAATCGGGCGGTGCATCTTGTCGTCCGAACCCTTGTAGGTCAAATCGAAACGCTCGGGCAGATTGTAGTCTACCTGGATGGTACCCAGCTGCCACTTGCGGCCGATGGCGTCTTTGACCATAAAGTCGAGCTTCGGGCCGTAGAAGGCGGCCTCACCCAGCTCAACCACCGTGTTGAGGCCCTTACGCTTGGCAGCCTCGATGATGGCGTTCTCGGCCTTCTCCCAATTCTCGTCCGTACCGATGTACTTCTCCTTGTTGTTGGGGTCGCGCAGCGAAACCTGAGCCGTATAGTTGTCGAACTTCAGGGTCTTGAAGATGTAGAGTACGATGTCGATAACCTTCTCGAACTCCTCCAACAGCTGGTCGGGGCGCACGAAGAGGTGGGCATCGTCCTGCGTAAAGCCACGCACACGGGTCAGACCGTGCAGCTCACCCGACTGCTCGTAGCGATACACCGTACCGAACTCGGCCAGACGCACGGGCAGCTCCTTGTAGGAGCGGGGCTTCGAGCGGTAGATCTCGCAGTGGTGGGGGCAGTTCATCGGCTTTAAGAGGTACTCCTCACCCTCGATGGGGGTGTGGATGGGCTGGAACGAATCCTTGCCATACTTGGCGTAGTGGCCCGAGGTGACATAGAGATCCTTGTTACCGATGTGCGGGGTGATGACCTGCAGGTAGCCGTACTGCTTCTGCACGCCACGCAGGAACTGCTCCAGGCGGTCGCGCAGGGCGGCGCCCTTCGGCAGCCACAACGGCAGACCCTGGCCTACACGCTGCGAGAAGGTGAACAACTCGAGCTCCTTACCCAGCTTGCGGTGGTCACGCTTCTTGGCCTCCTCCATCATCAGAAGATACTCGTCGAGCATCGACTTCTTGGGGAACGAGATACCATAGATACGCGTGAGCATCTTATTCTTCTCGTTACCACGCCAGTAGGCACCGGC
>CAYRPL010000252.1:0-1851 GCA_964426045.1 uncultured Alistipes sp.
ACAATAGCTTCGACAATATTTTTTGAGATTTTGATTTTTTATCGGACAGTAATAATTAGGAATTAGTATCTTCTCTTAATGACAAGAAAAATGGCGGGTAACCGCCATTTTTTCATTGCTCATTGTTCATTGCTCATTGCTCATTGAGAAACGCTCATTGCTCACCGGCAATGTAGCCCGTATCTTCTTTCAGGGAGGCCGAGTTGTTGGCGGCGGCAACGGCTAACTCATCGCAGCGGTTGTTTTCGACCGTCTCGGCGTGGCCCTTGACCCAGACAAAGCGGACATGATGTTTGCGGTAGACCCGTAAAAAGCGCATCCAGAGGTCGGGGTTCTTCTTGCCCTGGAAATTCTTCTTCAGCCAGCCATAGACCCACTTTTTCTCCACGGCATCGACCACATATTTCGAGTCGGAGTAGAGCGTCACGTCGGAGCCCTCGAATTTCAGGGCCTCTAAGGCTACGCATACGGCCATCAGCTCCATGCGGTTGTTGGTCGTGAGGCGAAACCCCTCGCTGAGCTCCTTGCGGTGGGGCCCCGAGAGCAGCACCACGCCATAGCCTCCGGGCCCGGGATTTCCGAGCGAGGAGCCGTCGGTATAAATAGTTATCTGCGGCATAAGGATTTTTCCGTGATTGCACCACACCTGCGGCGTATCCTTAAAAATCCCAGAAAGGGCAGTACCCGACGTACAGCCCTTCCTGAGATTTTTTACGATGCACCCCATCTGTAGCACACTGACGAAAAAATCAGCGCCTCCGTAGGGTGTGGTTGTACTTTTCTAACTTCTTACTTTTTATTTCAGGGCCGAAATTCGCTCCTTCAAGGCGGCAATCTTTGCCTCGGCATCGGCCTGCTTGGCACGCTCGTTGGCCACCACCTTCTCGGGTGCCGAGCTTACGAAGCGCTCGTTGGAGAGCTTCTTCATTACGCTTGCCAAGAATCCCTCCAAGTAGTTGAGCTCCTCCTGCAGCTTCTTCAACTCGGCCTCGACGTCGATTTTACCCTCCAGCGGAATGAAGTACTGCGTGGTCTTGACCATAAAGGCGGCTGCCGTGGGGTTCTTCTCCTCCACAGCCTCGATGGCCTTCAGGTTGCCCATCTTCTCCAGCACAGGGCTGTACTCTGCGGGGAAGTTCTCGTCTTTGATCACCTGCAGCGTCAGGGCCTCCTTCTGCGGAAGGTTCTTCTGCTTGCGGATGTTGCGAATCGAGGAGATAGCCTCCTGCGTCAGCTCGAAGCGGGCAAGCAGCTGCTCATCGCACTCCTCAACCGTGGGCATCGGGGCGTACATAATCGACTCACCGGCCTTGCGGGGCTCCAGATCCTGCCAAATCTCTTCGGTTACGAAGGGCATAAAGGGGTGGAGCATACGCAGCAGCTTGTCGAAGAAGTGCTTGGTAGCCTGCAGGGTTGCGGGGTCGATGGGGCACTGGTAGGCGGGCTTGACCATCTCGAGGTACCAGCCGCTGAAGTCGTCCCAGAACAATTTGTAGACGGCCTTAAACGCCTCCGAGATACGGTAATTAGAAAAGTCCTCCTCGACCGATTTGAGGGTCTTGCGGAAGATTTGCTCGAACCACTCGATGGCCAGGCGGTTGTTTTCCGACTGCTCCAACTGCTTATTGGTGGGCCAGCCGCAGATAAGGCGGTAGGCGTTCCAAATCTTGTTGCCGAAGTTGCGACCCTGCTCGCAGAGGGCCTCGTCGAACATCACGTCGTTGCCGGCCGACGACGAGATAAGCATCGCCATACGCATACCGTCGGCTCCGTACTGGGCAATCAGATCCAGCGGGTCGGGCGAGTTGCCGAGCTGCTTCGACATCTTGCGACCGATCTTGTCGCGCACGA
>CAYRPL010000253.1:0-1836 GCA_964426045.1 uncultured Alistipes sp.
AATAGTATGTTCCGTTAAAATCGGGATTGGAAAGGAGGCACCCATGGAAGATTTGCTGGTATCTGTCATCATTCCTGCGCATAACTGCGCAAAGTATATTTCCCAGGCCATTGATTCCGCATTGATCCAGGATGTGCCTATGGAGATCCTGGTGATCGATGACGGATCTAAGGATAATCTGGATGAAGTGATGCAGCGGTATGCTTCTGACGAGCGTATCCAGTATCTGAAAAACGAAGAGAATATTGGCGTTGCCAAGACCCGCAACCGTGGTGTGACTCTGGCGAAGGGCAATTATGTGGCCTTCCTGGATGCCGATGACTACTGGATGCCGGACAAGCTGAAAAAGCAGCTGGCGCTGATGCAGGAAATGAATACTGTGATCAGCTCTACCGCCCGGGAGCTTATGACCATGGAGGGCGAGCTGACGGGGCACATCATTCCCGTGGACCGGAAGATCACCTACAACACATTGCTTCTGAGCAACCGCATCAACTGCTCTTCTGTTGTGATCAAGACGGAGGTTGCCCGGGAGTTCCCCATGCACCATGACGACAGCCATGAGGATTACCTCATGTGGCTGGAGGTGCTGAAGAAGTACCGTGTTGCCTGCGCGGTGAACGAACCGCTGCTGAAATACCGCATCAGCACCACCGGCAAGTCCGGAAACAAATGGCACTCTGCGAAGATGACCTTTAAGGTCTATCGCTACATGGGTTTCAGCATGTTCCGTTCTATCCTGCATTTCTGCAGCTATGCCTTCCACGGTGTTGTCAAATACTTTGATTGGTTCCTGAAATAATATGAAACTGGAAATCCTTATGTCCTGTATGCACCAGTCGGACGATACTCTGGTGCGCAAGTCTCAGATCGCCGGCGATGTGCTGGTGATCAATCAGTGCGGCCATAACGGCTATGACGAGTATGAGACTCCCAACGGCCTGGCCCGGATGGTATTCACCACAGACCGGGGATTGACCAAAAGCCGGAATATGGCAATCGCCAAGTCCCGGGCGGATGTATGTCTGCTGTGCGACGATGACGAGGTTTTTGTTCCTGAATATGAAACCAAGATTCTGTCCGCTTATGAGGAACTTCCTCAGGCGGACGTGATCATTTTTAAGATGGTGAATTGGCCTGCGGCGTTTGAGGACAAGGTCATGCCCTTAAAATTTCCCCAGACCATGAAGGTCTGCTCCTGGCAGATCTCGTTCCGCAGGCAGCGGTTGCTGGATACGGGCGTTCGGTTTGACGAACTTCTGGGTGCCGGCAGTGGAAATGGTGCCGAGGAGGAACTGAAATTCCTGCTGGACTGCCAGCGGGCGGGGCTGAACATCTATTACGTACCTACCCCTATTGCTACGGTGGCACAGTCCCAGTCCACCTGGTTTGAAGGGTTTACGGAGAAATTCTTTGAAGACCGGGGTGCCACCACCAGATACATATTGGGTACGGCAGTAGCGTCGGTTTACGCGGTTTATTACGCGCTGAAAAAAAAGCGTCAGCATAAATATCCGTTGCCGGTCAGCAAGGCTCTGCGGGCTACCTTCCGGGGGATCCGGGAGGATAAGATCACGAAGCAGGCCCGGAAAGCGCGGGAGCGGGAGAAGCAAAGTGTTTGAGGTCACATAAATGAAAATTATATCTTTTATCATACCTTCTTACAACTCTGAAAAATACTTGGATACCTGCATTCCTTCTTTCCTGGAGGAGCGTGTTCTGGACAAGCTGGATATCATCATCGTAAACGACGGTTCCACCGATGCTACGGCGCAGATCGCGGAAAAATACTGCCGGATGTACCCAAACTCGATTCGGCTGATCAATCAGGAAAAT
>CAYRPL010000254.1:0-1796 GCA_964426045.1 uncultured Alistipes sp.
GAAGTAGTAGCGGAAGTAACCGAAGGCGGCTCCGGCTACCACAAGCAGCAGAATGAAGATTCCCAAAAATCGTTTCATAGCACTAAATCGTTTTGATTACTCGTTGATGGTGGGCAGGAACGAGTAGTTCTTGCCGTAGTGGAGCATCTGGGCGGTGTAGTCCGTAGGATAGGAGATCTTCACATCCACAATCTCGCCATCCTTCTCCACCAGCTCGATGTCGGGGTTCACAAAGCCTCCGTAGGGCTCGATACCAAGGGCGGTGTTGCGCTCCAGCACCTCCTGGTGGAGTGCCGGGTCAATCTTCACGGCGTAGCTCTCGACAATCGCCTTGCCGGCCTCGTAGTCACCCTCCGACTTGATGCGCTGCATCTCGCGGAGCAGGTCACCGAAGAGCTTGCGCAGCTTTACGAAGTCGTTCACGACCACATAGCTCTTACCATTCTCCTTCACCCACTCGATGACATTCTCGGCCTTGCCCTGCTCGTAGCACCACTCGGCAATCAGCTTGCGGTTACGCATGTGCGACTCCTCGACATTCTTGCCCAATTCGATGCGCGAGAACTGCGTCATCATACCATTCATAATATACTTGGCGTACTGCGCCCAAGCCACCTCGAGCGTGGGAATCAGACCAATCTCCACGAGCTTCTCGTCGCCTAAGTAGTAGAGGGCGAAGAGGTCGGCACGGGCCTCCTCGAGGGTCGAGCCGTAGCTGCGCAGCTCACCGCCCGTAACGCCCTCACCCAGCTGACCCGAGCCGTGACCCAGGCACTCGTGGATATCGGTGTGGAGGTCATCCGAGAGCTTGCCATACTTCTCCAGGCGCTCGCGATCTTCGGCTCGGAGCATAAACTCCTCCATAAAGCCGTTGCCCTGGGCAGCCATGGCGTAGGCGTAGGTGATGTTGTCGATGGTTACCGACTTCGAGCCGTGCTCCTTGCGAATCCAGTCGGCATTGGGCAGGTTGATGCCGATGGCGGTGGCGGGGTAGCAGTCACCACCCAGCTGGGCCACGGTAATCACCTTGGCCGAAACACCCTTTACCTCCTTCTTCTTGTAGCGGTCGTCGATGGGGGCGTTGTCCTCGAACCACTGGGCATTTTGCGAGATGAGCTCCGTGCGGTGGCAAGCCTCCGTATCCTTGAAGTTTACAACCGACTCCCACGAGGATTTGAAGCCCAGGGGGTCACCGTAGTTCTCGATGAAGCCGTTTACGAAATCGACATTCGATACGGTATCCTTTACCCACATCACGTTGTAGCGGTCGAACTCGCGCAAATCACCCGTCTCGTAGTAGTTAATCAGCGAAGCGATGGTCGATTTCTGAGGCTCCTTGGCCACCGACTCGGCCTTGCGCAGCCAATAGACAATCTGCTCGATGGCGGGCGAGTAGAGGCCTCCCACCTTCCAAACCAGCTCCTTGAGCTCGCCCTTCTCGTTCTTCACCAGACGCGAGTTCAGACCATAGGAGATGGGCTGGGGATCGTTCTTGTCGGCCATGGCGGCATAGAAGGCCTCGGCCTCGGCCTGGGTCACACCCTCGCCGTAGTAGTTGTTCGCCGAGGCGGCTACCACATCCACGCCGGCGGCCTGATTGAGGCGCGAGGGGGCGTAGTCGGCATCGAAAATCGAGCGAATTACCTCATCCTGCAGGTCGAGCAGCTCGCCCCACTTCTCGGTGGGAATCGAAGCGGCCACCTCACGGAAGTAGGCCTCCGAGAACTCGGGCGTGAACTTGTCGTTCGAGTAGTGGTGGTGGATACCGTTGGCGAACCACACCTTCTTCAGGTACT
>CAYRPL010000255.1:0-1783 GCA_964426045.1 uncultured Alistipes sp.
GAGCCTGATTATAACTTGTTGCTATTCAATTAGTTTAAACAAGACACTAGTGATTAGTAATTAGTAATTAGTAATTAGTTGTTGGTAATTGGCTAAAAACGAGCGGCTTATGATGCTCGTTTTTAGTTTGTATTCAGTCATTGCGAGCACCTTTAGGTGCGTGGCAATCTGAAACTTAAAAATAACTTAGGGGAGGAGTTTTTTAGTGGTCAGCGGTCAGCTTTGCAATGAGCAATGAGCAATTGTTTTGGCCTACAGACTGGGAGGGCTGGGAATGGCTATGATTTACTGCGAGGGCTGGGGTGCCCATTTCTTGTACACCCAATACCGTAGCAACTCTTAGTAATTCTCAGTCAATCCCACTCCTCTCAGTTCAATTTTGAATTTTGAATTACCCCCAGTTCCCCCGGTTTCCTCACTTTTCCCAGTTCCCTCAGTATTCTAGGAATTTTAGGAGTTTAAGGAGTGCCCCTAAAAGATTCTTTTCCCTTAAATTCCTTAAACTCCTTAAATTCATTAGCCCCGCACTCATCAGACCGCAAAAATTTCGCCCTACCGAAAAGCAGAGCGAAAAGCATAAAGACTCGGGCTGCGCCCTCGCAAAAGCCTAAATTCTAAAAAGCGGAGACGGCGCGCACATAGTAGTCGTAGTCCTTACCGCTGCGGTAGGTGTCGCCATAGTCCATACTGACACTCCACGCACAAAAATATAGGCCAAACTTTTTACTCGACTCCGTTGAAGACCAATACCACTTCCACTCTCCCTTATTTGCCAACTTTTTGCCTCCTTTTTCTTTCAAGGTGCGATTCACTGCATGGTGCACGACATCATTCAATGTAAATATCTGGAGTTCTTCAACCGCCGGCAAATACCATCCATCGCCCAAATCGGCACACCATTTAAAGGCAGGATATTTCGATTGCCAATCCAAAATCTGCTTTACAACAGCCATATTCTTGGCACCATCTGCCTCATTATCGGCACCAATCAGTCGTTTCTGCTCTTTTTTATCCGAAGACCACTGCAATTCCGACGCAGATTCTGTTAAACTTATAACCTTCCCATGCTTGCCGGTTGCATCGACCCAAAAGACTACGCCCTCCTTGCCGTTCTCGTTATAGTAATCACCAACCTTATAGCTCTCGGGTTTAGGGAGCGGAGCTGTTGCGACGGACGTTGTAGGTTTTTCGGACTTTGCTTGTTTGGATTGCTTCTCTTGTTTGGGTTGCTTTTCTTTTTTAGATTGCTTCTCCTGTTTTGTTGCCTTTTGCGTGGGTTGAGTTGCGGGTTGTGCGGCCGGTTTTTGGGTTTGCTGCTCGACGATTTCGGCATAGTGGGTATAGATGGGAACTTCGAGGACAAGCGCATAGGAGTCCATACTTTGGAGCGGTTCGGGGAATTCGTAGTCAAGCGGAACAAAGAGAAAATCGGGGTGAACAACTCGAATCCGACGTGCCCCCTTGGCCATGTAGATCAGGTACTCGCCAAACCCCTGCTCGGTCTCGCCCACGATATAGCTGTCACTAAATTGGCAGTTGGGAGCGGCAATCTGCACACGCAGCAGGGCGCAGACATCGCCATTGTTATCGGTACGGGGCTTAAGCTTGGCGGTCAAATCGAGCCCTCGCTTCTCAAAATGCACCACCTTCAGTTGTTGGGCCGAGAGTTCGGCCGCAAAGAGTGCAGCCAAAACAAAGAGGAAAATTTTCTTCATAGTATAAATATTATTAGTAACTGTTTGAATTTTATTGAAAAATATTTTTATGCAAACATATAATATCT
>CAYRPL010000256.1:0-1764 GCA_964426045.1 uncultured Alistipes sp.
GATAAGGCAGCAACTACAGCCTTCTGACGCTAAATCATAAAGCATACTCCTTGCAGATAGCACTAAATCTGCTCCTCTAAAATCAAAAAATTTAGCGGGATAAGGCAGCTACTACAGCCTTCTGACGCTAAATCTTCTTAATGAGCAATTGTTTTAGCGGTCAGCTTTCAATTTTGAATTTTGAATTTTGAATTGCTAATTGAGTATAAGCACCTCAATACTCTTCATCCTCACATACTCCTCCGAAGCGTAGAGATAACCGCCATAGGGGCCGATTTCGCCCCAGGAGTTGCGCACCTTATAGAATCGTCGCCCATCGTCACGGTAGGCGATGCCCACAATCTGCATAATATGGTCATCGGTCGTAAGGCCGCAGTCAAAGGCCTCCTGCCGCCCCTCGGGGGTTACTGCCCGCTCCGACTTCGGCAGATCGGCCCAGCCGGCGTGGGGTCGAAATCCGGGCTCCGAGGTGTCAGCATTCCAGCCCACCGTATGGCCCGCACGGAGCGATTGGTCGATACGCTCAATCAGCTCGTCCATCGGCACATTGTGGCTTTTGTGTCCCATCCAATTGTCGGGTATCTCCAGCGAGAAATCGGTGTGGTAGGGGTGGTGCAGAAAGGAGGTGTAGGCCCGACAGAGCGGCACACCAAAGGGTAGCAGAGACCCCTTCATCTCACCCAGCTCCTCATCAAGCAACTGCTCCAGATTGTTCTGCCAGCCACTTTGGCGATACCACTTGAGCAACCAGGTACGCAGGGCCCACCAGCGAACCCGACGTTGCAGGCGCCCCCAATCAACCTCCCGCACGCCAATCTCCTCCTCCGAGGCCACCCCATAGCGGGCAGCCAGCATCGGAGCATCCGACAGCTCTCCCCCTTGCGAGAAGCCGACACGACCCCGCGTGCGGACAAACTTCAAAGCCTTTTCGCGCCAGGCCTGGCGCACCAACCACAGCTCCGAGAGATTCGTGGAATCACCCCGCAGCAACGCCTCACTCTCCCACATCGCCACCACGCCATAGGCCCAGCAGTTTCCGCCCCGCCCCTGGTCACGCACCGCCTGCGTCGGCAGCACCAACGAATCGACAAAGGTGTGTGTCACAGCCGGTTTTTTCGCTGTCTGCGGCTGTTTGGGTTCTGCGCAGGCACCAACCAAAAGGAGCACGAGCAGGGTAGTGAGGTGCAGATTTTTCATCATTGGAAATGTAAAAACGAATTTAAGGTTGAACAAAGGTACAAAAATCTTGTGAAATTCTAAATTATTTCGTATTTTTGCACTCGCTTTCAGGGCAACAGCCCCGCGGCGCCCGGATGGTGGAATTGGTAGACACGCCGGACTTAAAATCCTGTGGCCAGTAATGGCCGTGCCGGTTCGATCCCGGCTCCGGGTACCAAACTCCTGTTCAAAAAAGAGCAGGAGTTTTTTGCTTGTGTGGCGCAAACCGCAACTACGTTGTACAAAAGATGCGAGAGCTACAAGCTTAAGTAAACTTCCTCTTGTTTCTCTCGCTTCTTTTGGGGCAAGCCCATCGGTTTGCGCCTCTTAATTCGCCTCCCCGTGATACTCACCTTAATTCTGCGGTTACCTCCCTCGTGTTTTCCCGCACCGCCATAAATGGCGACTGCGGCACTCGGTCGGTGACGACGCCCTGCGGCCGACGTTCGATCCCGGCTCCGGGTACCAAACTAATTACTAATTACTAATTGCTAATCACTAGTACTTTGTAACACTTAAAAGTTCAATATAGGATAGAGGTGCTTC
>CAYRPL010000257.1:0-1764 GCA_964426045.1 uncultured Alistipes sp.
AAACACGGTCGAGAAGGGTTTGCAGTATGCTTATGCACACCGCCAGCTCAAGAAGAGAACGTATCGTTCGCTGTGGATCACCCGTATCAACGCCGGTGTTCGCGCCTACGGTATGACCTACTCGCAGTTTATCGGTAAGCTCAACGTGAAGGGTATTCAGCTCAACCGCAAGGTGCTGGCTGACCTCGCTATGAACGAGCCGAAGGCATTTGAAGCAATCGTTAATGCAGTTAAGTAATTCGGAGCTCTCCGAACTACAATAGCAGAGGGTGTCCTTACGGGCACCCTCAATTTTTTAATTCAAAATTAAACTGGGAGGACTGGGAATTGCTGGGAGTTGCTACAGTATTGGGGGGGTACAAGAAATGGCCACCCCGGCCCTCATAGTAAATCATAGCCATTCCCCGTAATTCCCAGTCA
Organism: uncultured Alistipes sp.; assembly: GCA_964426045.1. Lineage (GTDB taxonomy): Bacteria > Bacteroidota > Bacteroidia > Bacteroidales > Rikenellaceae > Alistipes. Next base: position 421 of record CAYRPL010000257.1, read on the forward strand.
GTAGGCCAAAAAAATTGCTCATTACTAATTGCTCATTGTAGAAATGCTCCCCTGCCATAGGTAAGGAATTTCAGATTGCCACGTCGCTACGCTCCTCGCAATGACTGAAAGGATAGGAGAATCCCTCATTCCTCATTCCTCATTCCTCATTCCTCATTCCTCATTCCTCATCCCTCATTCCTCATCCCTCATTCCTCATCCCTCATTCCTCATTCCTAATTCCTAATGCCTAATTCCTAATTAAAAAGTCTGCTGTAAAGAGCGGCGGGGCGGCGTAGTATGTGCTCAGGATCCAGAGGTCGGCCAAGTAGAGGGGTTCGACAAAGCGCACATATCCGATCAGCGCATCGGAGAGCACGAAGAGGGCAGCTGCCAGGGCTGAGAGGCCCCAATAGGGGCGACGAAGAAGGATTGTTGCCACCCAAAGCGAGAGCAGGAGCAGGGCGTAGCCTGCGACAAGCAGACGCTCACCATGCGATGGGATATGTCCTGCCAGCCAGCCAAAGGCGGCCACAAAGAGGGCGCCCACAACAACCAGGGCTCCGAGTCGCTTGGCGGCAAACCGCACATCGGGGGCAAAACTGCGGATATAGCAGAGCAGGGCGGCGGCGAAGAGTCCCATCTGCGGGTAGAAGGCCCCCAGCGAGCCGGCCCCGTCGCCCAGGGCCGAGAAGAGCAATCCCAGCGGCAGCCACCAATCACCACGACGCACTCGCGCCGTGAGGGCGGCAACAAAAAAGAGAATTGTTGTAGGGAGTGCGATCATCCGAGCTATATCGAAATTTCCGATGGCCTACAAGCCTGTGATTTTTTTGATTTCGTTCAATTTGTTCAGGGCCTCTAAGGGGGTCAGCGAATTGATGTTGATACCCTTGATTTGGTCACGAATCTGCACCAGCACGGGGTCGTCTAAGCGGAACATCGAGAGCTGCATCTCCTGGGTCTTTGTCAAATCCTCGACCGCCTCCTTTACCGAAGCTCGCTTACGGCCACGCGCCTTGAGGCTCTTGGAGGGGACAATTTCGTTTTGGCCATAGACCTGCACCAGATTCTTCAGAATCTCGTCGGCACGACTCACCACCGACGAGGGCATACCGGCAAGTTGCGCCACATGGATACCGAAGGAGTGCTCGGAACTGCCCCGCAAGAGTTTGCGCAGGAAGACCACCGAGCCGTCCAGCTCCTTGACACTGACGTGGAAATTCTTCACACGGGGATACATCTGCTCCATCTCGTTGAGCTCGAAGTAGTGGGTCGCAAAGAGGGTCTTGGCGTGGGCCGTGGGGTGATTGTGCAGGTACTCGACCATCGCCCAGGCAATCGAGATACCGTCGTAGGTACTCG
>CAYRPL010000258.1:0-813 GCA_964426045.1 uncultured Alistipes sp.
GCTGCGTAACCACGCGGATGCGTCTGTCTGTAGCGGCAAGGCTGTGCAGCAGGTCCACATCCTCCTGGTTTGTGCTGCCATCATTGACGATGATCCACTCGAACCAGGGGAAGGTCTGGTTCATCACAGAGTTGAAGGTCTGCTCGAAATACTTGCCGGCGTTATAAAACGGTGTGATCACAGAAACCAGGGCATCCTTGGGATCGGGGGCATAGAACCGGGTCCGCTTCTTACCGGGCTGTTTCTGAAAATCGAATGTCGTCTTTTCCATATCCAGGGGTACTCCTTATGGGTAGGATTCGAAAAAAGGGCTATCCGCGCAGCTTTTGCAGGAGCTTGTGCTTGATTTTGCGAAGGATCTTCACAATCAGGCCGAAAATGCCCCCCTCTTTCAGGGCGCGGTTGATCTTGGTGACGGGGTTGGCCTCGATGCAGGCGGCGGCGTAGTCCTCTGCGTGCTGCATCTGCATTTCCATGGTGTAGAATTCCTCTGCCATGGGGGTCAGCCGGGTCAGGGCCAAAGCGGTTTCCTGGCGGCGTGCTTTCAGGGTTTCGTCCGTCAGAAGGCGCTGGAATTCGTTGTCGAAGAAGGCGACCATGTTTTTGATGGTGAAGCCCGCTTCGATTTTTTTGCGGCAGTTGGCGGCGGTTTCCTGCCAGAGCGCGTCATCGCAGAGAAGCTTCACGATGGCATCCACATAGGACCGGATCTCTTCTTCGGGGAAGCTGCGGCCGTCCAGACTGTCGGATTCTGACTGTAAGCAGGGGAGCAGTGCGCCCACGCTGCTGTCGATCAGGTCCTTCTGTCCGCCT
>CAYRPL010000258.1:823-1755 GCA_964426045.1 uncultured Alistipes sp.
TCGTAGGCAGTCAGGGACAGGCCCTCTTTCAGGCTGCACACCAAAGTCAGCTTCGCGTCCCGGTAATAGGGCCGTACGTCCCGCCGTGCGCCCAGGAAAAAGACGTTCCTGCCCAAATCGGAAGCTGCCGCTTTTTGCCGCAGTTCCTGCTCCTGGGGGCCGTCGCCTACGACGGCGAAGGCAGCGTCAGGCATAAGGGCGCTGACCCGTTTGGCAATTTCCAGCATGAGGAAAGGCCGCTTTTGGGGGTGCAGACGGCAGATAAAGAGAACAATGGGGCGGTTTTTATCGATGCCCAGCTCTTGATACAGGGTGCCGCCGGGAACCTGATTTTTGTCAAAATAAGTTTCATCCACGCCGATATGGACAGTTTGCACCGATTCCTGGAGACGGTGGTAATGATCCAGCATGACAGTTTCCGTGGCGCTGTTACAGACATAGGTCTTTTCCGTCACGAATCCGGTCACTGCGCTGGTACGGGCATAGCCGCCGTTTCTCCAGTACCATTCCTCCATGTGAACATAGTCGATAATGACGAGTTCCGGGAAATGCTGTCGGATCCAGGGGATCAGGTAATAGCCATGATAGGAATTGCTCAGGAAAAGTATGTCTACTTTTCGGCTTTTCAGGTAATAGGTGATGAATTCTGCGTAATCTTCAGGGTCAGCGAAATTTGCCAGATTGAAGATATCGGGAGTCGCCTGGCGGAACCGCTGCTGCCAGGACTGGGTATTTTTAATGGTGGTGATGATGCCGCAATGGTACTTATCCGGATCCAGACCTGCGATCAGGTCCAGGTTGAATTTGTCCGCGCCGCCCATTTCCAGATGAGGGAAAAGGAACAAAATGTTGGTCTTTTCCTTCTTTTCAAACACGCACCGGTCCCAATTCGACAGTCTGGGAGCGGTCCAGTCATGGGTAAAGGGCTTGGG
>CAYRPL010000259.1:0-1754 GCA_964426045.1 uncultured Alistipes sp.
CGGAACTGGACGGCAAGATCGAGGAAGCGGCTGCGGATTACCAGGAGCTGACCCGGCTTCTGGGCGAAAAGGAAGAAGCAGAAATGCTGCTGATGGAACTTATGGAGCAGTGGGAAGCTGCTCAGGAATAAAAAAGGAGCGAAAAACATGTTTAAGCGCGGAACAACAGAAAAACCGAATCTGCCCAAGGAATACGTCTGGGAACTGGATGTACTGGGTGAGGATCACACCTATTCCTGCGTCGTTACGGAGGAAATGGTCACTACCTATGAAGATGGAGTGGAGAAGAAGCACCTGAAGGTCATGAACCCCGAGTGCCGTCAGGGCGTGCTTCAGATCGACACCATTACCTCGCTGTATGGCGATCCGGTGCCTTTCCAGCTGGAGCGGTTTATTCCCTACATCAAGCTGGATGGAGAGTGGGTATCCTCTGATACGACCAAGAAGGACCGCCTGGATGCAACTGTGGCGGCTTATAAGAAGAATGCCAAGTGGGAGATCCTTGTTGGCGTTCTGTGTCTGGCGGTGGCTTTGATCAAGACTTTGATCACCGGCGAGCTGGGCGACTGGTTTATGGTAAATGTGTTTGGCATCTTCTTTATCTTTGCCGGACTGTCTACCTGGATCCGTCTGAAGCAGGAGCTGGACGCTATGAAGGAAGCGGAGACGGCTGAATCTGTCGAGGAAACGAAGGCAGAAGCTCCCAAGCAGATTGAGGCTGCACCGGATGGCCTGCAGGTCACTGCAGCTGAGGAAGAGTAATTCAGGAGGGACGGCGGGGGGTGTACCCTCGCCGTCTGCTTTTTGGAGGTAGTATGAAGCGAATTATTACTGTACAGCATACCCAGTCTATTCACCACACCAACGGTATGGTAGGTTCCTGGACGGATTGGGATCTGTCTGAAGCGGGTATTCAGCAGGCGGAACGGATCGGGGAGAATCTGGTCAAGTTCTGCGAAGGCCAGCATTATGCACTCTATACATCCGATCTGCTCCGGGCGAAGCATACGGCTGAGGTCATTGGAAAATATCTGGGGATTGAGCCTGTGCTGAGACAGGAGCTTCGGGAACGGAATCTGGGCCGGTGTGTAGGAAAATCCGTGCAGTGGATGAAGGATAATCTGGAAATGCAGGAGAAGACCATTGACGACCGCCTGTTCTCCGATGCGGAAAGCAGGCGGGACGAATGGAACCGGTTGCGGCCCTTTTTTGAGGAAATCATGGGAAATGAGGAGGAAAACATTCTGATCGGCTCCCATGGGGATCTTTTGAGCGTGTTCAATGCTATGTTTTTGGGCCTGGAGCCGGAGAGCTTGAATCAATTTGAGCTGTTTGGTATGGCAGGCGGCGTATCGATCCTGTTCTGCAGTGACGATGGAAAGCGGTTTATGAAGCGGATGGGCGATCTGTCTTTTATGAAATGAGAGGGAAACGTATGGATGGAAAGCTTCGGAATATGACTTCGGTCTATCTGGTAAAAGACGAAGCAGTGCTTTGCTTGTACCGTATTGGTTCCCGGGTGGCGAATAATCAGTATATTGGTTCCGCTGGCGGACATTTTGAAATGGACGAATTGAATGATGCGAAAAAGTGCGTCCTTCGGGAAATGAAGGAAGAGCTGGGGCTGGATGAGGGAGATGTGGAGGGGCTGCGGCTTCGCTACATCACCCACCGGCTGAAAAATGGGGAAGTGCGGCAGAACTATTACTTCTTTGGGAGATTGAGGGGCGAAAGACCCCTCACAAGTACGGGAG
>CAYRPL010000260.1:0-1724 GCA_964426045.1 uncultured Alistipes sp.
GGCGCTACGACCCTCGATGAGTTCCAGAAGTACTTCGAGCAGGACAAGGCCTTGGAGCGTCGTTTCCAGAAGGTGATGGTCGATGAACCCTCGCAGGAGGATGCCATCTCGATTCTGCGTGGACTGAAGGAGCGCTACGAGAACCACCACCAGGTGCGCATCAAGGACGAGGCGATTGTCTCGGCTGTCGAGCTCTCGACCCGCTACATCACCTCGCGATTCCTGCCCGACAAGGCTATTGATTTGATTGATGAGGCGGCTTCGCGCCTCAGATTAGAGATGAACTCCGTGCCCGAGGAGATTGACTCATTAGACCGTCGTGTGCGCCAATTGGAGATTGAGCGCGAGGCGATTCGTCGGGAGAACGATACGGAGCGCATCGAGCGCCTGAACCGTGAGATTGACGAGTTGCGCTCGCGCGAATCCTCGCAGCGGGCCAAGTGGCAGAGCCAGCGCGATATGTTGCACCGCATCCAGACCGACAAAGAGGAGATTGAGCGCCTGAAGGTCGAGGCTCAGCAGGCCGAGCGTCAGGGGGACTACGGCCGTGTGGCGGAGCTGCGCTACGGAAAGATTGTCGAGGCACAGCGTCGCATCGAGGCCTTGCAGGAGGAGTTCCGTATGGCCTCGTCGCAGGAGCCGATGATTCAGGAGGAGGTCTCGGCTCAGGATATCGCCGAGGTGGTGTCGCGCTGGACCGGTATTCCCGTCAATAGGATGTTGGCCTCGGAGCGTGAGAAGCTGCTTCGCATGGAGCAGGAGCTGCACAAGCGTGTGGTGGGACAGCACGAGGCGATTGCGGCCATCTCGGATGCCGTGCGTCGCTCGCGTGCCGGGCTGAGCGACCCGCGTCGCCCCATCGGTTCGTTTATCTTCCTCGGAACAACGGGTGTCGGTAAGACCGAGCTGGCGAAGGCCCTGGCCGAGTTCTTGTTCAACGACGATGGGATGATGACCCGTATCGATATGTCCGAGTACCAGGAGCGCCACAGCGTCTCGCGTCTGGTGGGAGCCCCTCCGGGCTATGTGGGCTACGACGAAGGGGGACAGCTTACCGAGGCGGTGCGAAGAAAGCCCTACTCGGTGGTGCTGCTCGACGAAATCGAGAAGGCTCACCCCGATGTCTTCAATATCTTGTTGCAGGTCTTGGACGACGGGCGCCTGACCGATAACAAGGGCCGCACGGTGGACTTTCGCAATACGATGATTATCATGACCTCGAATATGGGCTCACAGCTGATTCAGGAGCGCTTTTCGGCCGCCTTTGATGGTCAAAAACTCCCCGCAGAGGTTGTAGAAAAGACCCGTGCAGAGGTCGTGGAGCTCCTCAAACAGCAACTCAAACCCGAGTTTCTGAACCGTGTCGATGAGCTGGTGATGTTCGAGCCGCTGACCCGCTCCGATATCGAGCAGATTGTCGATATCCAGCTGCACGATATTGCCCGCCGTCTGCACGAAACCGGCATTGAGCTGACCTACACCGAGGCGGCTCGCAGACGAATTGCCGAGTTGGGCTACGACCCGATGTTCGGTGCCCGCCCCGTGAAGCGTACCCTGCAGCGTGAGGTGGTCAATGAACTCTCGAAGCGCATCTTAAAGGGCGAGGTGGATCGCTCAAAGCCCATCCACATCGACGCATCCGACGCAGAGCTTGAAATCAGGAATTAGGAATTATTACTGTCCGATAAAAGTTTTAAGGATGTATTAAAAATTAGGGCTGAAAC
>CAYRPL010000261.1:0-1714 GCA_964426045.1 uncultured Alistipes sp.
CTCTGACAAAAAATTTATTGTGATAAGGCGGCATTTGCGGCCGCTAGTTAAAAAAGCGCGAATGGAATGTACGCCAAGTACTACCCATCCGCGCTTTTTTAACCGAGCGTTGCAACTACCACCTTCAGACAAAAAAATGATTAGGAATTGTGAATTGTGAATTGTGAATTGTGAATACCTCCCCTAAAGCTCCAAAATAATTTTGAATTGTGAATTGTGAATTGTGAATTTCGAATTGTGTATTGGTTTTGGTAAAAAATTCCTAATTTTTTATTAACTTTGTAACCTATTCCCTTTTGTAAAAGTTTGATTTCAAAACTAAAGGGATAGAATTGGCTGATTGTCAAAATTTTACGTCGGTTGCTCGCGCGTGTATGTGCGGGTTGTGATGTGTGGGCGCAGAGCGTACGCGAGGTGCGTGGAGCGAAATTCGGCTCGAAAATGAGAGGAAGGTCGGCCATAAAGGTAAAAAAAGTGAAAAAACGGAATAGAAACTGAAACAATTTTATTAACCAATTAAACAAAACGCTATGAGCAAAAACAATCTTTTCAAGTTGATGTTTGTCGCGCTGTTCGCATTTGCCGCCGTGGCATTTACGGGCTGTAAAGACGACATCGAAGATGTGAAGGCGCCGGAGCTGTCGATCGATCCCATGATCCTCAACTTCGACCAGCAGGGTGGCACGCAGACCGTACAGCTGACGGCTACCTGCGACTGGGAGATCTCCACGACGCTCGGCAACTGGATTGATGTCCAGCCGATGTCGGGTTCGGGTGACACCACGCTGACGGTGACCACCTATGAGAACACCCAGGGTGAGCGAGTGGTGATTTACTTCACGCTCTATCACCCCGAGTATGGTGCCTGGGGCAAGTCGAAGAACACGCTGACGGTAACCCAGACCGCTACGGGTGAGGATGTGGTAGAGGAGATCTACTACTACAACGACTTCGACAAGGAGGCTGCCGAGAAGACCTATGGTTCGAGCGGCACCTCGTGGCCCTATCTGGACCAGTTCGAGGGTTGGAAGAACGAGACCGGTACGGGTGCCGAGAATGTAGAGTACGCCTTTACGGGTATGTCGGCACGCAACAACTCGAACTCCAACGGTTCCTATTCGGACTACGACGGTTCGGGTGTGAACAACATGTTCTTCGGTGCCAACGCCTACCTGACCATCGGTAACATCGCTGTTGCTTCGCCCCATGTTCACCTCTCGTTTGGTGGCGAGAAGTACCTCACTGGTGCCGAGAGCAACGCCTTCGTAAACGACGAGTTTGCCATCACGCTGTCGGCCGATGGTACGAATTGGTCGGCTCCCATCAACTACACCGCTCCCGAGGGTGACGGTCGTTGGAATCTGGGTGAGGCTGACTTTACGCTGCCCGAGGGCACCACGACGCTCTACATCAAGTTTGCCGCTTCGGTGGCCAGCGCCTACCGTATGGACGACGTGAAGCTCGAGGCCGGTCTGGGTGGTCAGGCCATCACCTTCGATGGTTCGGAGCAGCCTACTCCGGGCCCCGGTGATGGTAAGATTCCTGAGGGCGCAGTAGAGGCTACGGTTTTGGAGTTCTTGAATGCTGCCGAGGATGAGACTATTTATGTGCTGACCGGTGAAGTTACTGATACCTACAACACGACTTATGGTAACTTTACCTTGAAGGATTCAACAGGTGAAGTGCTTATTTATGGTCTTTTGACTCCTGATGG
>CAYRPL010000262.1:0-1703 GCA_964426045.1 uncultured Alistipes sp.
GAGCTTCGCAATTCCGGATCTGGAATAGGTAACTCCCTTAAGCTGGCTGCGGCCGTCGGAAAAGCTGATCCTGCGCGTCGTCATAGGCTGCATGCTTATGCTGCACTCAAGATACTGCCCGCCATCGGAAAACCGGACTGCAACGTGGTAGCTTTTTCGCGCTAACCGGCAATAGTCTGGAAGCGAAAAGCACCCGGCATCGTCCAGATCGGGAAGGACAAAAGCAGGTGTGTCCGAAGTTGACACACGCAGATAGGGCATTCCGTACGCAGGATCGTCACATTGGCGCCAGTTTGCCTCCATCATCCGCGCCACAAAGCTGCCGATGGCTGCATCCTCACCACTGGCCATGTACTCCAGCAAGCGGGAGAAGGCCTCCAGCGGGGCCTGCAGCGTCAGCACCGCCCGATCGTCCTGAGGCTTTACATTTTGGATCATGTACACGCCACCGCCAACAATCAGCCAGTCGCCGGTATTGCTCCGGGTGACCTCCGTCCCCTTGACGGTAACGGTAGAGAGCTCGGCATCCAGACTGTCCATCACCAAAGCATAGGACAAAACCGTACACTTTTTAACAATGCGGTAGGACGCAAAGCTTTTGACATACGCTTCCATGCTCAAACACCTCGGAAATAATAGTAGACCTGGACCTCAGCACTGCCCGTCAATGGAGCATCGGAGGTCAAGGAAAGCAGGCAGGGCTCGGCTACCGGAACGTGAAAAAACGGATCCTTGCAGATATCCAGCGAATCGAGGAGATCTACTTCCGTTCCATCCACCGTTCTCCTCCTGACGTGGGAATTTTCATAGCGGGACGAATTTACCAGGGAGTCAGACGGCAGCAGGGAGGCGTCCACGGCGCAAACGCCATAGGTTTTTCCGGTATTGACACCCATAAGACGGAGTCTCGGGTTTTTTACCGCTCCTCGGTAGATCAACTCGTTTGCCCCGGGAATGTGACCGGTATTGGGAATTCGCCCGGTCCAGGCAAAGGGACTGTCGCAGCCATACGAGAGCGTCGGCAGGTAGCGATAATCGTAGCGTTTCCCTCTGATCCCGGAGTAGGCCTCCAGAACCATGGCAGCCGGCGCCGGGAAATACCAGGGCGAGCGGCTGCGCAGGCTGCAGGATACTTCCAGCCAGCGCGCCTTCGTCAGCTCGCCTTTTTCCAGGCTACTGATGCAGACATCCCGCCGGTACTCCTGGGTACCGGCGGGATTGTAAGCAATCGCTACGCCGGAGGAAGCAAACAGCCAGTCCACAAAGCTCTGATATGTTTTATAGGGCTCCTTTGTAAACACCAGCGTAAACGCCGGAGCGCCCTGAGGCTCACTATTTTCATAAACAGACGGGTAAAAGCCGTGTTCCAAATCCACAAAGACCGGATCCAGGGCAAAGCCAAATCCGGAAAGGTTCATGGCGTACACGCCTTTTTCGCCGTTCAGGCCAAACCGGTCCCCATCGGAGTTTATAAAAGCTATTTTTCGGATCTGTCTCAAATTGCACCTCCCAGCTTCTCATTGATATAGTCAAAGGCCATATCCATATCCGCCTCCGTGAGCTGCTTTGCGTAAAAGTAAAAATTAAAGGTACTTCCGGACGCCGTCGCATAGTTGCGGCCGGTATAATTCCCTCTGACGCTGAGCGCAGGCACGTCAAAGGACGTGTTGATGGACTGGGCAATGAGCTTATTGACTCTGGCC
>CAYRPL010000263.1:0-1701 GCA_964426045.1 uncultured Alistipes sp.
CAGGGCATGAAGGCCACCTTCAGGTTGCGACCCAAAGCGAGCTCGCCACCCTGCGTCGAGTAGCCCTCGGTCAGAATCTGACCCTTCTTGACCTTGTCGCCCGTCAGCACGGCCGGCTTCAGGGTAATCGAGGTATTCTGGTTGGTACGGCGGTAACGCGGCAGCTCGTAGGTGGTAATCTCGGGCTGGAACGAGGCAATCACCTCCTCGCGCGTGCGCTCGTACTTAATCTCAATCTTCGTAGCATCAGCAAATACCACCTCGCCATCGCCCTCAGCCACTACCTGAATGCGGCTGTCGATAATCATATCCTTCTCGATACCGGTACCGACAATGGGGGCCTCGCAGGTTACCAAAGGTACTGCCTGACGCATCATGTTCGAACCCATCAACGCACGGTTGGCGTCATCGTGCTCCAGGAAGGGAATCAGCGATGCGGCAATCGAGGCAATCTGGTTGGGAGCCACGTCCATCAGATCGACCTCCTTATCCGTAACCACGGGGAAGTCGGCACCCTGACGCGCCTTGATGCGCTCGGGCTGCAGGAAGTGACCCTCATCATCGATGGGCAGGTTCGACTGGGCAACCACCTTACCCTCCTCCTCCTCGGCCGAGTAGTAGCGGATATGCGAGTTATCCAGATCAATCTTACCATTCTCTACCGTGCGGTAGGGGGTCTCGATGAAGCCCATGTCCGAAATCTTGGCGAAGACGCAGAGCGACGAAATCAGACCGATGTTCGGGCCCTCCGGCGACTCGATGGGACACAGACGACCATAGTGCGTATAGTGTACGTCGCGCACCTCGAAACCGGCGCGGTCACGCGACAGACCGCCGGGGCCCAGGGCCGACAGACGGCGCTTGTGGGTAACCTCCGACAGCGGGTTGATCTGATCCATGAACTGCGAGAGCTGCGAGGTTCCGAAGAAGGAGTTGATCACCGACGACAGAGTCTTGGCGTTGATCAGATCCACCGGCGTAAACACCTCGTTGTCACGCACATTCATACGCTCACGGATGGTACGGGCCATGCGCACGAAACCAACCGAGAACTGGTTCGAGAGCTGCTCGCCCACCGTGCGCACACGACGGTTCGAGAGGTGGTCGATATCATCGACCTCAGCCTTCGAGTTGATGAGCTGGATCAGGTACTTGATGATGGCGATCATATCCTCGCGCGTCAGCGTGCGGATAGCCGGATCGATGTCCATCTCCAGCTTCTTATTGATACGGAAGCGTCCTACGTCGCCCAGGTCGTAACGCTTGTCCGAGAAGAAGAGCTTCTCAATCACGTCACGAGCCGTTGCCTCATCGGGCGGCTCCGAGGCGCGCAGCTGCCTGTAGATGTATACCACGGCCTCCTTCTCGGAGTTACAGGTATCCTTTTGCAGCGTATTATAGATAATCGAGAAGTCGATGCCCGAGGGATTCTCCTTGTGCAGCAGCACGGTCTTGGCACCCGCCTCGATAATCTTGTCGATGTGCTCCTCCTCCAGAACCGTCTCGCGCTCGATAATCACGTTGTTACGCTCGATGGAGTATACCTCACCGGTATCCTCATCCACGAAGTCCTCCAGGTAGGACGACAGAACACGCGCAGCCAACTTGCGACCTACGGCCTTCTTCAGGTTGGCCTTCGTAACCTTCACCTCGTCGGCCAGGTCGAAGATCTCCAAAATCTGCTGGTCGGTCTCGAAGCCG
>CAYRPL010000264.1:0-1699 GCA_964426045.1 uncultured Alistipes sp.
TCAAACAAAAAAAGACCTGCCTAACATTTTTTAATTGTTAGACAGGCTCTTTTTTTAGTAGCCGCTGGTGCGGTCTTACGATAACAGACTACTGCAGGGCCTCAATCTCTCCCTTGGCACTCACCAGCAGGTTCTCGAAGGAACGCTGGCCCGTACCACCGGGGATCTTGCCACCCACGATGACGTTCTCCTTGAGGTTCTCCAGGTAGTCCACCTTAGCCTGGATAGCAGCCTCGTTGAGTACCTTCGTGGTCTCCTGGAACGATGCAGCCGAGATGAAGCTCGAGGTCTGCAAGGCGGCACGCGTGATACCCTGCAGAATCTGCGTCGAGGTGGCGGGCACAATGTCACGCACCTCTACGGGCTTCAGGTCGCGGCGCTTGAGGCTCGAGTTCTCGTCACGCAGCTTGCGCACCGAGATAATCTGGCCGGGCTGTACCGAGGTCGAGTCACCGGCATTGGTGACAACCACCTTGTCGTAGAGCTCGTCGTTTACATCCATGAACTCCCACTTATCGACTACCTGGTCCTCGAAGAAGCGGGTATCACCCGGATCCTCAATCTTGACCTTCGACATCATCTGTCGAACGATAATCTCAAAGTGCTTGTCGTTAATCTTCACACCCTGCATACGGTAAACCTCCTGTACCTCGTTCACGATGTACTCCTGAACGCGCGTAGGACCGAGGATGTTCAGAATATCGGCGGGCGTAATGGCACCATCCGAGAGGGCACTACCGGCCTTCACGAAGTCGTTCTCCTGCACGATGATCTGACGTGCCAGGGGCACCAGGTAGCGCTTCACATCGCCCTGCTTCGAGGTGATGATAATCTCGCGGTTACCACGCTTGATCTTACCGAATGCTACCTCACCGTCAATCTCCGAGACGATGGCGGGGTTCGACGGGTTACGAGCCTCGAAGAGCTCGGTTACACGCGGCAGACCTCCCGTGATATCGCCACCACCCTTACCTACGGCACGCGGGATCTTAATCAGGATATCACCGGCCTTGATCTTGGCCTTATCCTTCACCACAACGTGGGCCGTTACAGGCAGGTTGTATGCCTTCACCTCATCATCATCCTTGTTCAGAATCTTGATGACGGGGTTCTTGGTCTTATCCTTCGACTCGATAATCACCTTCTCCGAAAGACCGGTCTGCTCGTCACGCTCCTCACGGTAGGTGACACCCTCGATAACGCTCTCATACGAAGCCTTACCATCGAACTCCGAGATAATTACGGCGTTGTAGGGATCCCACTCGCAAATCAGGTCGCCCTTCTTCACCGTGGCACCATCCTGCAGATAGAGCGTAGCACCATAGGGCAAGTTGTGGGTATAGAGTACGATTTCGGTCTTGGGGTCTACGATGCGGAACTCCGACTGACGCGAGATTACCAGCTCCGCAGGCTCACCAGCAGCGTTCTTGGTCTTGATGGTGCGCAACTCGTCGATCTCCAGACGACCCTCGTACTTCGAGATGACGTTGGTCTCAACGGTCGTACCACCGGCCACACCACCGACGTGGAAGGTACGAAGCGTAAGCTGTGTACCGGGCTCACCAATCGACTGGGCAGCAATAACACCCACGACCTCACCCTTCTGGACCATACGGGCCGTGGCCAGGTTGCGGCCATAGCACTTGGCGCAGACACCGCGACGAGCCTCGCAGGTGAGTACCGAACGAATCTCCACCGA
>CAYRPL010000265.1:0-1692 GCA_964426045.1 uncultured Alistipes sp.
CGCTCGATAACCGAACGATGGGGAGGCAAGTCGGGGCTTCCCATGGCCAACTTAATGATCTGTCGGCCGGTTGCGGCCTCAATCTCGGCAATTTCGCGCAGACGACGCGAAAAGTAGTACTCGCCCGTACCGTCCATGCGGTGGGCACGATGAATTGTAATACCTAAATTCTCCATTCTATTTGGATTGAAAATCTCATTAACAACCGCAAAGGTAGAAAAAATCCCGATTATTGTACTACCTTTGTCGTAAGAAATATTGGAATCGATGCAAGGAATTTTGATACTGTTGCTCTGCTGGATCGCAGGAAACGGCTTGAGTATATTGATTGGAGGCTACCTGTCGGGAAACATTATCGGCATGGTACTCCTCTTTGTGTTGTTGCGTCTGGGGTGGGTGTCGGCCGAGCGGGTGCGCCCCGCAGCCAAGTTTCTGCTCGGCATCATGGCCCTCTTCTTCGTCCCCTTTGGCGTGGGGCTCATGATTTCGTATGGCCCGCTATTGGAGAACCTTACGGCCGTCGTGGTGGCCATCCCGCTCTGCTCGGCCCTGGTTCTGGTGAGTGTGGGGTGGACCTTCCAGTTGTTAAACCGCAAAAAGAGTGACCGATGATGGGCGAATTTATCTCTTCGGATTTGGCGCTGCTGACCGCTACCGTCGCTATTTTCACTCTCGGCTCGGCTCTCTATCGCCGTACCCGAACTCCGCTGCTGCACCCCGTGCTATTGACCTTCCTGGCGATGATTCTGCTCCTGCAAAGTCTCGGAATCCCCTATGAGCAGTACTGTGCTGCCACCTCGATTTTCGACTTCGGGCTGGGGCTCTCGGTGGTCGCCTTGGGCTACCTGATGTACGAGCAGTCCGAGGCACTCAAGGGGCGTTTGTGGCCCATCCTTGCCGCAACATTGGTGGGTTGCCTGGTGGGGGTGCTGAGCGTGGTCTATATCGCCAAGTGGCTGGGTGCCGACCGCCTGATGCAGACCTCGATGGCCGCCAAGTCGGTCACCGTACCCATCGCCATTGCCGTCAGCGAGCCTTTAGGTGGGGTAGTGGCCATCGTCTCGGTAGCCGTCTTTGCCACGGGAGTCTTTGGCGCCATTGCCGGCAACTACATCCTCACTCGTGCCGGCGTTTCAGATCCGGCAGCCAAGGGATTTGCGCTGGGCTCGGCTGCCCACGGAATAGGCACGGCACGCGCTATTGAGTTGGGGGCCGTCGAGGGGGCTTTGAGCGGCCTGGCCATGGCCCTGATGGGTCTTACCACCGCACTGCTGCTTCCCCTCATTGAGCGCTATCTCTATTAGATTTGAGAACTCGCATCGGATAATTTCGATAATAAATTTTTTTAATTAGAAATATTCGCTACTTTTGCGCCCAAATAGAACTATCAATATATTTTAAGGTATGGATTGGCTTTTTTCGCTCATCTGTGGCAATAGCATTGCACATGCGGTGCTGACCCTCGCATTGGCCATTACGGGAGGCCTGATGCTGGGAAAAATCAAGATCAAAGGCGTATCGCTCGGTATCACCTGGATTCTCTTCGTGGGAATCTTTCTGAGCCACTTTGGTATGCGAATCGACGGCGAGGTGTTGCACTTCGTCAAGGAGTTCGGACTGATTCTCTTCGTCTTTTCGATTGGTCTGCAGGTGGGCCCGGGTTTCTTCTCTTCGTTCAAGCAGGGGGGTATG
>CAYRPL010000266.1:0-1687 GCA_964426045.1 uncultured Alistipes sp.
TATGGACGACCCCTACATCACCTACGACAATAAGTTTATCGAGTCGCTGTGGTGGCTTTTGAAGCAGCTCTTCGAGAAGGGACTCCTGTACAAGGGCTACACCATTCAGCCCTACTCGCCTGCTGCCGGTACGGGTCTTTCGACCCACGAGCTGAACCAGCCGGGTTGCTACCGCGACGTGAAGGATACGACGATGGTGGCTCAGTTCCGCGTCTTGGATCCCAAGCCCGAGATGGAGGGCTGGGGTACCCCCTACTTCCTGGCCTGGACGACGACCCCCTGGACCCTGCCCTCGAATACGGCACTTTGCGTGGGCCCGAAGATTGACTATGTGGCCGTGCGCACCTACAACGCCTACACGGGCGAGAAGATGACCGCCATTGTGGCCAAGCCGCTGCTGTATGCCCACTTCAACAAGAAGGCCGAGGGTATCGCCCTCGAGGAGTACAAGGCCGGTGACAAGTTGGTTCCCTGGCAGGTTGTCGGCGAGTGGAAGGGCCCCGAGCTGGTAGGTATGCACTACGCCCAGCTGATTCCCTGGGTGAAGCCCGTGGAGTTGGATTCGGAGGGCAATTGGCAGCAGGCCTCCGAGAAGGCCTTCCGCGTCATCCCGGGTGACTATGTAACCACGGAGGATGGTACGGGTATCGTACACATCGCACCGACCTTTGGTGCCGACGACGCCTTTGTCGCCCGCCAGGCCGGTATTCCGTCGCTCTTTATGATCAACAAGCGCGGCGAGACCCGCCCGATGGTCGATTTGCAGGGTAAGTTCTATTTGATGGAGGAGCTCGACGAGAAGTTCGTCAAGGAGTGCATCGATACGGAGGCTTACAAGGAGTATGAGGGCCGCTGGGTGAAGAATGCCTACGACCCGCAGTTCACCGTCGATGGCCGCTACGACGAGGCTGCCGCCCAGGCTGCCGAGTCGCTCGACATCTACATCTGCCTGAAGCTTAAGGCTGCAAACCTGGCCTTCAAGATCGAGAAGCACACCCACAACTACCCCCACTGCTGGCGTACCGACAAGCCGGTACTCTACTACCCCCTGGATTCGTGGTTCATCCGCACCACGGCCCTCAAGGAGCGTATGATGGAGCTCAACCGTACGATTCACTGGAAGCCCGAATCGACCGGTACGGGCCGCTTTGGCAAGTGGTTGGAGAATCTGAACGATTGGAACCTCTCGCGCTCGCGCTTCTGGGGTACCCCGCTGCCCATCTGGGCCACGGAGGACCGCTCGGAGCTCAAGTGCATCGGTTCGGTCGAGGAGCTGATGGCCGAAATCGAGAAGTCGATTGCAGCCGGAGTGATGACCGAGAATCCGTTCAAGAACTTTGTGGTAGGCGATATGTCGAAGGAGAACTACTCGACCGACCGTATCGACCTGCACCGCCCCTATGTTGATTCGATTGTGCTCGTATCGTCGAAGGGTGAGCCGATGAAGCGCGAGAGCGACCTGATTGATGTGTGGTTCGACTCGGGAGCCATGCCCTATGCCCAGATGCACTACCCCTTCGAGATGTCGGGTGATGCCTTCAAGGAGGTCTATCCTTCGGACTTCATTGCCGAGGGTGTGGACCAGACGCGCGGCTGGTTCTTCACGCTGCACGCCATTGCCACGATGCTCTTCGACTCGGTAGCCTTCAAGAATATCATCTCGAATGGTCTGGTGCTCGACAAGAAT
>CAYRPL010000267.1:0-1684 GCA_964426045.1 uncultured Alistipes sp.
AAACCGTTTACAAAAAGGACCTGACCCGCTTCGCTCCCGCCTGGGGGGTGTATCTGCTGTGTCTGCTCATGGGCATGACCATGCTGTACACCGATGCTTCCTCCAGCCGGAATTTCTGGTTTGCCTACCGGATGGGTGAGCTGATCGCCTTTATGGCGCTGATCAACCTGTTCTACGCACCCCTGGTGGCTCAGCTGCTGTTCGGCGACCTGTACAACACCCGGATGTGCAACGCCCTTCATGCCATGCCCCTGAAACGGGAAGGGTGGTTTCTCAGCCATCTGGCAGCGGGCCTGACTTTCTCTATCGTCCCCACCGCCATTATGGCCCTGTGTTCCATACCCCTGCTGGCGCTCACCTGCGTCCACAATGCCTGGATGATCGCTCCCCTCTGGTTTCTGGCCACCAATCTGGAATTTATCTGCTTCTTCGGCCTTGCCCTGTTCTGTGTATTCTGCGCGGGCAACCGCATTGCCATGGCTGCTCTGTATGCGGCGCTGAACTTTGGTTTCTATGTGCTCTACTGGCTGATTTCCAAGTTCTACTCCCCCATGCTCTACGGTGTCATCACCCCCAGCCGCTGGGCCGAGACCCTGACCCCGGTGATCCAGATAATCAATAATGAACAGGAATATCTGGGCTTCCCGGAATACGCGGAGCTTCTGGACCTGTTCAAGGGCCGGGAGATGGAAATGGTGGCCGATTTCTGGGTACAGGAAAGCTACTATGACCTGTTTATCTGGGCCGGTGTGGGCATTGTGTTTGCGGTGCTGGCGCTGGTGCTGTATAAAAAGCGGCATTTGGAGTGCGCCGGGGACGCGGTGGCCTTCAAGCCTCTGGCCCCTGTGTTCCAGGTGGGCTGCGCCCTGGCGGGTCTGTCCGTGGGTGCATTGGGAACGGATATGTTCTACAGCTACATGACCACCAATACCATTATGACCTGGGTGTTTCTGATCATGGGCTTGACCCTGGGCTGGTTCGCGGGCAAAATGTTCTTAAACCGCAGCACACGGGTGTTTGCGCCCAGAAACTGGATCGGTCTGGCTGCCACCGCCGCTGTCATCGCAGTGAGCCTGGGACTGACCGCACTGGATATCTTCGGCCTGGAGGAATGGAATCCCAATCCCGAACAGGTGAAGTATGTCAAGCTGGGCAGAGGCGCATATTGGGCCATCGACCTGCATGACAAGGCGGATATTGAGAATATCATTCAGCTGCAGAACCTGGCCCTGGAGGATCGGCTGGAAAACTCCGGCGCTTTCCCGGAGGATGCGGTGATCCATACGGATAAGGGCGATATCATCGACTGGGAGCAGGCGAACGCCGTCTATACCATGGAATCCGAAAAAATCCATGAGATTCCCTGCCGGTACGCCGATTCCGTCTTTATCACCTATGTTATGGAGGATGGTCGGGAGGTTCAGCGGCGCTACTATATCTGGGCGGATGCCGAGGAAGGCGACATTTACAAGGAATACATGAGCCGCTGGGAGGTCGTCAGCAAGCAGAGCAACTACCAGGATGGGGAGTTTATCGACCTGAACACCCTGGTGTCCATCCGTGTGGGCGGACAGACCCTGCCTCCGGAAATGATAAACCGCCAGACGGCAGAGGAGCTGCTGATGGCCGTGAAGGCCGACTGTCTGGAGCGGAACATGCTGCAAAACGACTTCTACCACGACGG
>CAYRPL010000268.1:0-1673 GCA_964426045.1 uncultured Alistipes sp.
ATGTCAAAGGAGCATATCTACTATACTGAATATCCGGAAATCTATGATAAATTCGGATCACACGCAAAAGTCCGTGTGAGCTAACCAAAGATTTTACATAGTCGATACATAAAGAACGGCATATCAGTTACTCCTCTGAGTTCAGACCTAAAGCCTTTCATCTTTGAGTTCAGCGATTCTGCCGCTGCGTTAGTCGAGTGATTGATGAAGTAGTTCAGCACATCGTCTTCTCTGGATTTGATTGTGTCTCTTGCGGCCTTCACCTCTCGTAGAGTACAATCTGTAACAGCTTTGTACCATTCCTGCAGCTTCACTTTCGCCCCATCACGATCAAGGCTGTTACTGCGGAAGATAGATCGAAGTTTGTTCACGAGGTCGTATGCCTCTTCAAGTTTGGGGTACCGCTCAAACACCAGCTTCATTCTGACCTTCTGTTTCTCAGACCACTTCTCTCTGCTTGTAGTCAGCGCGTATTTGGACCTTGTAAGAAGTTCCACTAATGTATCTCCATTGCTTAGAACGGCAGGTCTGAACATCTCATTCTTACGCGCAGGTTTGCGACCTCTTACCTTGCCGGAGTAGTTCTTAGGGTGTTTCTTTCTGTACTGTTTCCTGCGTGCAGCTCTTTGTTTCAGTTTAGCCTTGAATGCTCGTTTCTCACGCTTCACAATGGCCTGAGCCTCTCGCTTGAAGCGCAAGCGCAGCTCTTCGATTGCTTCGTTGCAGCGCTTCATTATATGGAAGCAGTCCAACACAATCACTGCATTGGGGAAGGCTCTTGTCACGATAGAGTACATACTCTCTGACAGGTCCATCGTAACCTCCTTGACCTTAAGTCTCTCTTCTTCAGGTATCTTTAGAAGCACCTTCAAGACATCGTCAGCCTTCGTGCCTCTGACAACAGCTGCTATTGTGCCACTCTTGCAGTGACCATCCTTATTGGACAAGAATGTGAACAGGTCCTCATGAAGACAGCTCTCATCTATGGACATCCGTTCACCAAGATTCTCTGCAAGCAGAACCCAGTCTTGAGCATGAGACTTTTGCTCCCATTCAGGAAAGTCGCTTAGGAAGTTCTTGTAGTTACGTGCTAACGTGTCTCCATCAGTCATGTAGAAACGCCCCAGAGAACGGGCCGTAGTCGGGATCGTATCCAAGAGTGTCTTTTAAAAAAGCCGCAAACTCTGCGGAGTAGCGGGTGCCGGTAACTGCAAGTTGATAGACGTTCAAAACAAGGTTATGACCATCTGGAGTCTGCCATCTGCGACGTCTGATGTGAAGTTCCATCTTGCGGTCACGAACAGGAAAGTCGTTCACAATTGTTGGCTCTGTAAAGCCGTTCGGACGGAAGTCCTCCATGCCTTCAGGACGGTTGTCGCGCTCATCCAAATGTATCTGAAGTATACTCGTATATAAAACACCCTGTTTACTCTCACGGCTGCTGAGAGAACGTTCATCTACCCATGTAACTTCAAAAAAGTCAAGAATGCCTGCTGGCAAGAAATAGCTGAGCAAATGCTCATAAACTTTAATCTGTGATGCTACCTTATCCATAATGGACAAAGGTATCGAAATTTATCCTAACTCAAACTTTTGACACGGAACTTTGCAGGTGAGCCATAAATTCCCGGAGAAACGCCAGTCGAAGCCTCGTGGAGCCAATACTCTTTCCG
>CAYRPL010000269.1:0-1642 GCA_964426045.1 uncultured Alistipes sp.
GTCGCCGCCCATGCAGTAGCCGCAGTTGCAATCTTTCATGTGAATTACCTCTTTCATTGTAAATTTGTGGGTGTTTATAACTGGAATAATAGTATCATAGATTGATAATCGGGTCAAGCTGACGAAAAAATCTTGTGGAAAGTGCTGTGAAAAGAAAACGAAAACTGTAAAAAATGCTTTCTTCCGGAAGGACGCTGTGATATAATGGAAAAAAGAAAGAACGGGTGGTACAGATATGAAATATTTACTGGTTATTTTTATCGGCTATCTGCTGGGCTGTTCCAATATGGCCTATTATATCGGAAGATGGAAGAAAAAGGACCTGAGAACCGGCGGCAGCCGGAACCTGGGTGCCTCCAATGCGGCAGTCCTCTTAGGCTGGGGCGCGGGTATCACCGTGGCCCTGCATGATATCGGCAAGGCGGCTGTGGCGGTCCTTGCTGCAAAATGGCTGTTTCCGGAGCTGGAATACACCGGAGCCGCCGCAGGTGTTGCTGCCGTTATGGGTCATATTTTTCCCTTTTACCTCAAATTTAAGGGAGGAAAGGGGCTGGCATCCTATTTTGGCATGACCCTGGCCCTGAACTGGAGGCTGGGACTGCTGGCAGGAATCATCATTATTCTGGCAACCTTGATCACGGACTACATCGTCATCGGTACCTTCAGCACCATCACCCTGGTACCGGTGTATACGGGCCTGACCACCCATAATCTGCTGCTGACCGCTATTTTGTGCGTGGCCACCGCGGTGATTTTTGTCAAGCACTGGGAGAATATTGTGAGGATCGCCACCGGCAAGGAGATCGGCCTGAGAAGTACAGTAAAGGGCGAAAACCGGGTAGATAAAAAGTAAAAAGAAGTACGATCTTGTCATCCCGAGCGGAGCGAAGCGAAGTCGAGGGATCTTGGCATTTCGATGTTGTAGATGCCCCCTGCGCCAAAGGCGCTGGTGACTGCCTACAGATTTTCGGTGCGAAGATCCCTCGACGCGATTCGCTTGCTCGGGATGACAGCGTTTATTCTTGCTTTTTCATCTTAAACCGCCAAGGTTTATCCTGATCCTCCTGGCTGGCGTACCCGATACCCACACGCTTATCTGTCACGATTTCACAGCGGAATCCGTCGTCTTCGATCCAGCAATTTGCAGAATCCACGGCGCTGGTGCGGTTTATTGTTCCGGTGATTCCCAGCTTTTTCGTCAGCTTTCCCGGCCCTTCCGCATCCGCACACGCCCGGATCAGTACCCCCTGAGGATCGTCCATATCGCCGGTGATGATGTTCATCAGCCAGTGGACGCCGTAGCACAGGTAGACATAAATCGTCCCTGCGTCGGCGTAAAGTACCTCCGTCCGCTTTGTGCGGCCCTTGTGTGCATGGCAGGCGGTGTCATTTTCGCCGCAGTAGGCTTCGGTCTCAGAGATCCGCAGGCTCTGCCCGTTATGGACCAGGACCTTGCCCACCAAATCCCGGGCCACGTCCAAACAGGGCCGGTGGTAAAATTCGTAAGTAAGACGTGCCATAAGATCCCTCCTTTGGGAGATATCATAGCATATTTTGAAACCCTTGGAAAGAAAAAAGTGAAGGAATCCTGTGGGGCGGGGTCATGTCCCCGCCCCACAGGGGCATCCGATTCTTATACAAT
>CAYRPL010000270.1:0-1616 GCA_964426045.1 uncultured Alistipes sp.
CCATAAACTTCTGCAACTTGGCGGCCGGAATCATATCGTTCAGCGCATCGTACAGCGGTTGCAGATAGGGGTCGAGCTTCTCCTTCATATCTCCGGGCAGGAAGCCGAGCTTCTCACCCGCCTCAACTGCCGGGCGTGTGAGGATGATGCGCTTCACCTGCTTTTCGCGCAGGGCCCGTACCGCCAGAGCAATGGCCGTGTAGGTCTTACCCGAGCCGGCGGGTCCGATGGCGAACAGCAGGTCGCACTCGTCATAGAGCTTGACCATTCGCTGCTGGTTCACCGTGCGGGCACGAATCACGGCTCCGTTGTTGCCGTAGACAATCACATCCTTGTCAAGGGGCGCATCCTCCTGCGAGATGCCGGCCGAGAAGGCCTGGGCCACCACCTCTTTCGAGATGTGACCATACTTCAAATAGTAGGCCACAAGCCCTTCGATGCGACGCTCGAATCGCTCCTGCTCGGCCTTTGAGCCTAAAACCTTGAGCGATGAACCGCGGGCTACAATCCTCAGCCCCGGGTGCAGGGCCTTGATCTGCTCCAAGTAGCAGTTCTGGGGACCGTAGAGCTCGCGCGGATCTACGCCCTCGATGAAAATCTCCTGGTCGCTATGCTCCATCATCTGCTTAGAAGCTGTTTGAATTTGTTTGCGAAATTATTATAGGCTGT
Source organism: uncultured Alistipes sp. (assembly GCA_964426045.1). Lineage (GTDB taxonomy): Bacteria > Bacteroidota > Bacteroidia > Bacteroidales > Rikenellaceae > Alistipes. Next base: position 670 of record CAYRPL010000270.1, read on the forward strand.
TTTGTGGGGTGATTCGAGGCGCATAGGGGTTCCTATGTAACGAGAATCAGCCGAAAAAAGAGTCGTAAACAGCATAAAAGAGTGAGATAAATAAATGTGAAACAGCTTCTTAGATAACAAAACCTACCGAGAGTTGCAAAACATGCTGGCGGATGCTCACCTCGGGACCTCCGTCAAAGAAGGCACCCTTGGGTGCCGAGAAGTCGCCGTTGTAGCGCAGGTCGATGAGCCAATGGCGACCCAGCTGTACGGCACCTCCCACCGTGAAGCCCACCGTGGGACGTACACAGCCGAAGTCAATCAGCGTGCCGTCGGCCATCGTGTGCTTGCAGCTGGTCAGGGCGTGGAATACGGGGCCGAAGTTGATGCGGAAGATGCCCGGGCGGAACGAAACCAGCACTGGAACATCGAGCGAATTAGAGGCCATATTGACCTTCTGATAGGCCTCGCCACGCGGCGTGAGGCTCACCTGATGGCGGCCGTAGCGAATATCAGCCTCAATGGCGATGTTGTCCCAGACAATGGCCCACTGCAGACCGGCCTGCCAGCCAATCGAACCCTTCACATCGTAGAGCTCTACGGTGGTGTCGTAAATCCAGGCTCCGGCTCCCGCCGTAATGCCCCACTCGACCTTCGCCCTCTTTTGGTGGGTGTCGAGGTTCGCATAGTAGTCGTCATAATACCCCTCCTGGGCCGATAATGCCAAGGGGAAGAGGAGTGCCATCAGGCCGAAAATCAAACTTTTGGTACGCATCTCTATCCGTTTTTCAATGGTTACTCGTTGCTTCAAATTTTGCCACCCTGCAAAAAACAGGCGCTGCAATTTGTCAAAGATACAAAAACTAATTTAAAATTCAAAATTCAAAATTCAAAATTCAAAATTAGTGGTTAGGAATTAGGAGTTAGGAGTTAGGAGTTAGGAGTTAGGAACCGCCGACAAGCCGAGG
>CAYRPL010000271.1:0-1615 GCA_964426045.1 uncultured Alistipes sp.
CGCCATAATCTTGTTGTACGCGGAAACTTCGACTACGGTCATCTGTTTGATTCAGAACTTATTACAGCCTTTAATATGACAATGCGTAAGGACTCTCCATCGCCAAAGCAGCAGATTGGCTCAGATGCTATTGCTGCCGGTGCGGAGGTCGGTTACGACTTTTTCGGATTGAGCGATAAACTTCATAAAGACGGTCAGAGTCTCTACCTCTTTGCCCGCTATGACTACTACGACTCAATGTTTAGAACAGAGGGCTCGGTGATAGATAGTAAGTGGTGCGCCCGTCATCGCTGGGTTGTGGGAGTGAACTATCGCCCGATGCGTGATATTGTGGTTAAGGCGGAGTATGGCGAGGGTATTTTAAGCTCGCAGTATAACAACGAGCCGTATGTGTCGGTAGGTATCGCCTATGCGGGTCTGTTTAACAACTACTTCAATAACGCCAAGTGGACATCCAAGACGACTCATAAGGACGGCAAACGCCAAAGACGATAATAAATTAGTATTCATCAAATAGCTTTTAGCTTATGAAAAAACTTTTCAAAACAATTCTGCTTGTTGCACTCGGTGCAATAGCATTTACCGCTTGTGAGAGCGGTGAGGGTAATGAGGGAGAGGTTCAACTATCTGCAAAGGAGACAGCACTCAAAGCTGCTGTAGCTCCTTATATCAACAAGGTTGTCATCCCTACCTATAGAGGTATGGCTGATAATGCACTGTTGCTTGCAGATAAGTGCAACGAGATGTTAGAGGCAGGTGTTAATGGTATTACTGCCGATATGGTTAAGCAGGCGCAGGGCTATTGGCTCAAGAGTCGTGACTATTGGGAGAAGAGCGAGGCTTTTCTCTTTGGTGCTGCTGCGGACTACAACATTGACCCGCACATCGACTCTTGGCCACTCGACCACAACAAGTTGCAGACCGTTCTTGATCTTCTCAAGGCAGGTCAGAACTTGGAGGCTGTAGATTTCGGCAGTGGTCTGCTCGGTTTCCACTCTATCGAGTATATGCTCTTTGAACTCTCTGCAAACGGTACAACATTTACTCCACGCACAACATTCGCTACTGAGGAGCTTGTATTCCTTGCTGCTGTGGCAGATGATTTGGCTGCTCAGTGCGCTCTGCTTGAGCAGGCATGGGCTGGTGAGGTTAATTCAGAGAAGGCTGCACTCCTTGAGGCAGCTGAGCTTGAGGCTTCACGTAACTATGGCGAGGAGATGCAGAATGCAGGTCAGGCAGGTAGCCTCTACAAGACTTACCAGGAGGCTGCAGAGGAAATTATCGACGGCTGTGTGACTATCGCTGATGAGGTTGCAAATACCAAGATGGGTGCACCATATCGTGGTGTAAATGGTCAGGCAGATGGCGACCGTAACTACATTGAGTCACCATACTCACTCAACTCTATTGTTGATTTTGTCGGCAATATTATCAGCATTGAGAATGTATATGTTGGCAAGGGCGTTGAGGGTGGCACTCACACCTCTATCTCAAACTATATCGAGAGTGTAAATCTTGCTCTTGATACTAAGGTTAAGACCCTTATTGACGAGTCAAAGAGCGCGATTGCAGCTATCCCTGAGCCATTTGCGAAGAATGCAGGAACTGCAGCAAC
>CAYRPL010000272.1:0-1614 GCA_964426045.1 uncultured Alistipes sp.
GTACATTGCCCTGGTTGCTGCAATGCTGGCGGGCCGTGTGGTTTCCGGCATTGCCAAGGCCCTGATCTTCACGCCCGGTCTGGCCATGTCCGCCTGGATCACTGCCAGTTTTGTGACGGCTTTGCCCGGAATCCTGATCCAGCTGGTGTTCCTGCCTTCTGTCGTATTTACCCTGATGAAGGCGAAAATTATTCCTGTTCGCTATACAAAAGGAGAGAGTATTGCTTGAGAAAAGAAGATGTTGTGGCGTTTTTTGACCGCTGCGCCCCTACCTGGGACGCGGAGATGATCAAAAGCGATGTGATTATCGGGAATATTCTGGACAACGCGGAAATTGCCGAGGGGCAGGACATTTTGGATGTGGCCTGCGGCACCGGTGTCATGTTCCCTTATTATTTAGAGAAGAATGCGGCCTCCGTTACCGGTATCGATATTTCCCCGGAAATGGCGAAAATTGCGGGGGAGAAGTTTGCCGGGGAGGAGAAGATCAGTGTCATCTGCGGTGATGTGGAGGAGCATACCTTCGACAAAAAATTTGATCGAATTGTGGTATATAATGCCTTTCCCCATTTCCCCAATCCCCAGCGGCTCATTGCGGCTCTGGCGGGATTGTTGAAGGAAAACGGCCGCCTGACCGTTGCCCACGGCCAGAGCCGGGAGAAGATCGACAACCACCACAAGGGTCCCGCCAGCAGGATCTCCAACGGCCTGATGTCCGCGGATAGCCTGAAAGCTTTGTTTGACCCCTATTTTGAGGTGGAAATCGTCATTTCCAACAGCAAAATGTATCAGGTTTCCGGTGTCAAACGGAATGGCTTCACCCACAGCCATGGGGGCCATACCCATTCCCATGCGGGTGGTCATGTCCATTCCCATACCCATGAGGAGCCTGCCGATGGTACGCCCATGGAGGAATTGCTGGCCCTGATGAAGTTTATGGTGAATCATAACGATGCCCACGCCCAGGAGCTGGCGGAACTGGCAGGACAGCTGAAGGGTGTGGGAAAGGACCGGGCTTACCATCAGATCATGGACGCGGTGGCGAATTTTGATATGGTGAATGCCCAGCTGGACGCGGTCGTGAAGGAATTGAGCGTCGAAGAATTGTGAATATAGGGGAAGCCGCCCGGTTGGGCGGCTTTTTTGCATAATATCATTGCTTGCCGCTCTGCTCGGGATGACAAGATTGTGGGATTTAAGATACTTTCCTCTTGTCGCCGGGAAAAAGCTGGAGTATAATGGAAAAAACGACAAAGGAGGCTGCGTGTATGCTGAGTCTTTGCAATGATTGGGAATTTACTCCGCAGTGGTTTGAGGGGTTTGCTGTCGGAGAAGGGGAAGGAATGTCGGTTCGGATTCCCCATACTGTGAAGGAGATCCCCCTGCATTATGCGGACCATGAGAGCTATCAGATGGTCTGCGGTTATCGAAAAAAGCTGGAGATCGGGCCGGAACTTGCGGGAAAGAATCTGTTTTTGCAGTTTGACGGTGCGGCCCATATTGCAACGGTCTACTTAAACGGACAGGAATTGGCATGCCACCGCTGCGGCTATACCGGCTTCCGGGTGGACATTACCCGGGCAGCTGTGGCGGGCGGAGAGAACCTGCTGGCGG
>CAYRPL010000273.1:0-1581 GCA_964426045.1 uncultured Alistipes sp.
TGCGTCAGCCAGGAAATGATCCAAAAGAGTCTGTCCGCCTTTGCGGCGCTGATCAAGGAATTTGAAGAATAATACTAATTTATCAAAAACTCGTATAAAAAGAGTCATGAATCTCTGATTCATAACTGATGAGAGATGGCGACATCGCAAGAAAAGAACGCAAAAAAGGTGAAGAGGTAGTGCAGTGGATTTTTCTGCATGGCCTCTTCGCCTTTTTCACATACGGAATTGACAGTCTCGCCACCCCTTATCCGCCCCTCCGGGCACCTTCCCACCGGGGGAAGGCTTTTTCTTCCTAAAATGTAAAAATATGTCGAAAAGTTTCGAAAACATAATGTAAAATAAGGAAATGGTCTAAATTCATTGACAAAAAGTTCGTGTTATGCTATGATGCCAGCAAGCCGGACGGGGCATCTTCCGGTGACTGGATCAAGCGATGCCCACTTACTTTTCAGGAGGAAAAACACAATGAGATCACACCGTTTCCGGCGGAGCCTGACAGGGGCTCTTGCTCTGGTACTGGTGCTTTCCCTGGTACCCGTCAGCGCCATGGCTGCAGAAGCTGACGGCCTGTGCGAGCATCATACCGCCCACGATGAAACCTGCGGCTACGCACCCGCAGTAGAAGCTGAAAGCTGTACCCACGCCTGTACCGAAAGCCCTGAGTGCTTCGAGACCGAGTGCGTCCATGTCCATGAGATCACCTGCTACAATACCGACGGCATTCTGAGCTGCAACCATGTCTGCACGGACTCTCCTGCCTGCTCCGAGGCTGTCCATAACTGTGTCCACCAGCATGACGGGGGCTGCGGCTATGCCGAGGCCCGGGAGGAGGTCCCCTGCGCCTACGCTGTCAGCGGCTGTGAGCAGTGCAAGGCTGAGGCGGAGCGCCCCACCTTTACCCTGATCGAGCTGGTAGCCACCGACATTACCCTGGACGAGACCGAGTTTTCTTATACCGGTGAGGAGATCCGTCCCAACGTCACCGTCCGGGTTCGGGGTGAGCTGCTGACTCTGGATAAGGATTACACCCTGGAGTTCGCAGACAACATTGAGCCCGGCACTGCCAAGGTCATTGTCACCGGCATCGCCACCGCTTCCGAGACCCTGGGCTACACCGGCACCGCAGAGCATCCCTTCTTCATCCATCCTACCCAGGAGCCTGAGGATTCCGAGCCTACCGAGCCTTCTGACCCCTCTGACCCCACGGAGCCTTCTGATCCCACCGAGCCCGGCACTCCCGAGGAGAGCGAGCCCGAAAAGGTCACCTACAAGATCACCGAGGGCAGCGGCGCTTCCTGGTATCGGGCCAGCAATAAGGCTCTGAGCTTCACCGCCGACGGGAAGTTCGCTGACTTCAAGGGCGTATCCGTGGACGGCAAGGAGCTGAACGAGAAGTACTACCTGGTCAAGGAAGGCAGCACCGTAGTGAGCCTGACCAGCATCTTCCTGGAGAAGCTGTCCCTGGGCAAGCACACCATCACCATTCACTTTGAAGACGGTGATGCGGAGGGCACCTTCACCGTGGCCAATCCCGCGGATGATTCCAACCCCAAGACCGGCGATGCCTTCAATCTCCAC
>CAYRPL010000274.1:0-1574 GCA_964426045.1 uncultured Alistipes sp.
AGATATTATATGTTTGCATAAAAATATTTTTCAATAAAATTCAAACAGTTACTAAAGTTGAACAGGGAATTTCCAAACCCCCATATACGCTGTTCGGTCGTGCCGAATCCTTCATTTATTCCCCTTCGGGCCCGCTTAAAACGTAGACCTGCGAACCCAAGGTAAATTTGGTTTGTAAACGGATAAAGTCGTAACTTTGGTACAAAAGTAGACAAAATTTTCACAATAACAAGCTATGACAAGGGTTTTAATTCTCGAACATTCAAAAAGTATGCGAAATACGCTCTGTGAGCGACTCGAATATGAGGGTTTTTCGGTCGAGGCAGCCGAAGATGCCGAGTCGGCACACGCCCTCTGCCGCCAAAAGAGTTTCGATGTGCTGCTTGCCGAGGAGTCGGAGTCGCTCGACACCTTCAACCTCCCCTTTATCGTGCTGGCGGCCGACCCCTCGATTGAGGCCGCTATCCGTGCCCTGCGCTGCGGAGCCACAGACTACCTCACACGACCCATCGACATGAATCGTCTGCTGCGCTCGCTGCGCTCGGCTGCCGAGGGGGATCAAGAGGCGGCCGACTGCCACCCCGCACGCACTACTCGTGCCCGACGTGCCAAGGCCGTGGCCGTAGAACCGATTGTCGGCTCATCGCCCCAAATCGAGCGGGTCAAGCATCTGATTGAAAAGGTCGCCCCCTCGGAGGCGCGTGTCCTTATTACGGGCGAGAATGGAACCGGCAAGGAGCTTGTGGCCCGTTGGCTCCATGCCAAGAGCCGCCGAGCCGCAGCCCCCTTTGTCGAGGTGAACTGCGCCGCCATCCCCTCGGAGCTGATCGAGAGCGAACTCTTCGGTCACGAGCGCGGGGCCTTCACCTCGGCCATCAAACAGCGCAAGGGAAAGTTCGAGCAGGCCGACGGTGGCACCCTCTTTATGGATGAAATCGGCGACATGTCGCTCTCGGCCCAGGCCAAGGTGCTGCGTGCCCTGCAGGAGAGTAAAATCAGCCGCGTGGGAAGCGATAAGGATGTCGAGGTCGATGTGCGCGTTGTGGCGGCAACCAACAAAAACCTGCGCGAGGAGATTCAAAAGGGGAACTTTAGAGAGGATCTCTACCACCGCCTGAGTGTCATCCTGATTCAGGTCCCCGCCCTGCGTGACCGCAGCGAGGATATCCCCTGCTTGGTCGAATACTTCCTCAGGCGTGTCGCCTCCGAGCAGCAAACCCCTGCCAAACAGATCGCCCCCGAGGCCCTCGAAGCCCTTGGCAAGATGCCCTGGAGCGGCAATATCCGCGAACTGCACAACGTCATCGAGCGCCTCAATATCCTCTCCGGCCCCACCATCACCCTCGAAGACGTCGCCAACTTTTGTTAGCACACAATATAATGAGCAATGAGTAATTAGCAATTCTTTGGCCTACTGACTGAGAATTGCGGGGAATGGCTATGATTTACTACGAGGGCTGGGGTGGCCATTCCTTCTACCCACGACACCCGGCATCTCATAGTAATTCATAGCCAATCCCAGTCCGCCTATTTGAATTTTGAATTTTGAATTTTGAATTTTGAATTACATTCCC
>CAYRPL010000275.1:0-1531 GCA_964426045.1 uncultured Alistipes sp.
GCACAAAAATGCAGAAGGCATTGCCCGCCACATTGATCACATTCATCAGCATACTCGCCTGCATGGACACCTTGCTGTTACCCATGCTGCGGTAGATGGCCGCTCCGGCGTTATACAATGCGATAAAGGGGAAGGAAAGGGCCGTGACCCGCAGATACTTAAGTCCCGCCGCCATCACATCTGCCTCGATGGCACCGAAGCACAGCCGCAGCAGCTGCTCTGCGAAGATCAGACAGGGAACCATGGTCAGCACACCCAGACCGATCGCCATCAGCACCAGCTGACCCACACTCCGCCGGGCCTTTTCCATATTCCGTGCGCCCAAAAGCTGACTGGTCACCACCGCACCGCCGGTTGCCAGCGCCGAAAACAGCACCAAGATCACCGCGTTGATCATCTCCACCAGAGAAACGCCGGAAATCGCCGCCTCGCCCACAGAGGACACCATCACGCCGTCCGCCATACCCACCAGCATGGTCAACCCCTGCTCGATCACCAACGGAACGATCAGCTTGATAAGCTGCCGGTTGGAAAATAATTTCTGTTCCGCCATACCTTCACCTCGTAAAATGTCTTATAATAGTATAACACCTATAATAAGGAAATTCAACGCCAAAATGCCCTCCCCTTTGGGGAGGTGGCCGAGCGTAAGCGAGATCGGGGGAGGTTTTTGTTGTACGACTTTACGAAAAAATAAAACAGTGCGCCTCCCTCTTCCGTCACGGCTATCGCCGTGCCACCTTCCCCTTTGGGGAAGGCATTTCCTGCGAACAGGGATTCCTTCCAAAAAATCTGTCACAATTCCCCATCCCATCCGTTTATAAAGTGAAAGGAGGTGGTTACCCATGGATGCCGACCTGTTAGCCGAACTTTACCGCCAATACTACCCCGCGGCCTACGCCTACTGCCTGACCCTCTGCGGCGATGAGCATCTGGCCCAGGACATCACGGCAGATGCTTTTGTGAAGGCCTACCTGAGCCTGCCCAACGATGTCCCCTCCTTCCGCTACTGGCTCCTGCGGGTCTGCAAGAATCTGTGGATCGACCACCTCCGCCGCCGTCAGCACGAGACCTCTGACGAGCCTCTGCAGTACCTGGCTGACCCATCCACCCCGGAGAGCAACTACTTACGTTCTGAGCGAAGCCGCCTCCTCTGGTCCGCCGTAGCCTCCCTGCCCCCGCTGGACCGGGAGCTGGTGACGCTCCACTACATATCCGGCGTCCCCCTGCAGGAAGCCGCCCGCCTGATAAACAAAAGCTACCCATCCGTCCGCCAGCGCATGACCCGCCTGCGCCGCATTCTGAAACAACAATTGGAGGAACAAGGTTATGGAAATGAACTCTGAACACTGGGAAACCCCCGCCCCCCTGCCCGATATGGAGCAGGAACTGAAACGCATCCGCAAAGATCTCCGCCGCCGAAGATGGAAGATCGTCTTCACAAGCCTCCTCTGAACCGCCGCTATTGTATTTGCTCGCGTCCCATACGCCATCCCTGCCCTGGAAAAGCAGTATTGGGACCCCAAAACCA
>CAYRPL010000276.1:0-1523 GCA_964426045.1 uncultured Alistipes sp.
ATTCCGTTTTTCATGGGAATCTTGGTGAACTAGATCATTGGTATCACCTCTTTGTGTCTATATAATAACGCCGGAAAAAGAAATTTTCAAGATGGGAAATTATATAAGAAAGTTACTGACTTTCCGTGCAAATGGTAGAAAACCGAATTTATGGGCAATATTACGTTGACAATTTTTTCTGGCTGTGGTATGCTGAATATGTTGGGGCGGCTGTGGAGGCCGCCTTTTGGCATATAATGGAGATGGGAAATATGGCTGCTTTTGCTGAGAATGGTTACGCCGCCGGGGCGGATTTTATCCGGTTCGGTCGGGGAGAGAGGGTTCTTGTCATGCTGCCGGGCTTGGGAGACGGGCTGAAGACCGTCCGGGGGACGGCGGTGCCCATGGCGTGGATGTACCGGGGGTTTTCAGAGCATTTTACGGTATACGCTTTGAGCCGAAAAAGGACGCTGCCGCAGGGATATTCGACACGGGAGATGGCTGGGGATGTCTGGCGGTTCCTGACGGAAATGAAGATCGAAAAAGCGCATATTCTGGGTGTGTCCATGGGCGGTATGATCGCCCAGTGGCTGGCCATCGATTATCCCCAAAGTGTGGAGCATCTGGTGCTGGCGGTGACCTGTCCCTGCCGGAATCCGATCATTGCGGAATGTATCGGGCAGTGGGTGGAATTGGCAAAACAGGGGGATCATTTGGCCCTTATGGAGAGCAATGTGCGAAAAATCTACTCCGATGCCTATTATCAGAAGAATAAGGCGGGGCTTCCCTTGGTGGCGCGGATGACGAAGCCGAAGAGCTATGACCGGTTTTTGCTTCAGGCAGAAGCCTGCCTGGAGCATGATGCGTTTGCCGAACTGCATCGCATTCAGGCGAAAACCCTCATTGTAGGCGGGGAGAAAGATGTCTGTTTGGGGGGAGAAGCCTCGAAAGAGATGGCGAAGGTGATCCCTGGGGCCAGGCTGCGGATGTATGAGCAGTGGGGCCATGGGCTGTATGAGGAAGCGAAGGATTTTAATAAAACCGTGCTGGATTTCCTGCTGGAAGGGGAAAAATAAGTGAAAACGCTGTATTTGATTGGCGGGACCATGGGCGTGGGAAAGACCAGGGTGTGCCGGGAATTGCAGAAAATGCTCCCAAAGTGTGTGTTTTTGGATGGGGACTGGTGCTGGGATATGTCGCCCTTTGTCGTTACCGAAGAGACAAAGGCCATGGTCATGGACAATATCTGCCATTTGCTGAACAATTTCCTCCGGTGTTCCCTCTATGAAAACATTGTCTTTTGCTGGGTCATGCATGAACAGAGCATTCTCGACGAAATTCTGTCCCGGCTGGATGTGGGCGCGTGGCGGGCGGAGGCGGTATCCCTGACGTGCAGTGAGGCAGTTTTGCGGGACAGATTGCGGGCGGACGTGGACGCAGGGATCCGGCAGGCGGATATTCTGGAAAGAAGTCCGGCCCGGCTGCCGCTGTATGAGGGGCTGAATACCCGGAAGGTGGATACGACGGGAAAAACGCCGGAGAAG
>CAYRPL010000277.1:0-1502 GCA_964426045.1 uncultured Alistipes sp.
AGGGGTCGTTGGTGTAGCCTACGTCCATCATCAGTACGCCCGGGTTGTCGTCGATAAAGTCATAGACGCGCTGCGAACCCATCAGGAAGGTCGAAACCATCTTGCCCTTGTCGATATTCTTGGCAGCACCGTTGATTACGCCCTTCTCGACCAGCGGCAACACACCGTCGGCGAACATCTCGGTGTGGATACCGAGGTTCTTGTGGCCGCCGAGCTGAGCCAGCACAGCGTTGGGAATGGCACCGATACCCATCTGCAGGGTGGCACCATCCTCAATCAGACCGGCGCAGAGCTTACCAATCTTGGTCTCCACCTCGTTGGGCTCGGCGAAGTGTGCCTCCTCGAGCGGGGTGTCGTCCTCGACGAAGAGGTCGATCTGCGAGACGTGAATCATGGCGTCACCAAACGAGCGAGGAACGTGACGGTTTACCACGGCAATCACATGGTCGGCGGTCTCCACGGCAGCCAGCGTAGCGTCTACCGACGTGCCGAGCGAAACGTAACCGTGCTTGTCGGGGGTCGAAACCTGAATCATGGCCACGTTGCAGGGAACGGCACCCGAGCGATAGAGGCGCTGCGTCTCCGACAGGAAGATGGGAATGTAGTCGGCATAACCGGCCTGGGTCGTCTTGCGCACGTTGCCGCCCACGAAGAACGAGTCGAGCTGGAAGATACCCTCAAATTCGGCCTCCGAGTAGGGGGCGGGACCCTCGGTGTGGAGGTGGTGGATGTGTACATCCTTGAACTCCTTGTTGCGGCCACGCTCGCACATCGCCTTAATCAGGCACTGGGGAGCCGATGCCACCGAACTGAGGTGAATGTGATCACCCGACTTGATTACCTTTACGGCCTCCTCGGGGGTCGTAAATTTGATCTGCATGTTCATCATAACTTTTTAGGTTAGTTTAATTATGCGTTATACGTTTGTGTTGGTTATCCTTACTTCTGCTTTACGGCTACCTGCTCGTAACCCTCGACAATGTCGCCGACCTTGATATCGTTGTAGGACTCGATATTCAGACCGCAATCCATGCCGTTGGTTACCTCCTTCACGTCATCCTTGAAGCGGCGCAGCGAACCCAACTTACCAGTGTAGATCACGATACCGTCGCGAATCACACGAATCGGGGTGTTACGCTGCAGCTTGCCCTCGCGAACCACGCAACCGGCCACCGTGCCCACCTTCGAGATCTTGAAGGTCTCCAATACCTCGACCGAGCAGACAATCTCCTCCTTCATTACCGGCTCCAACATACCCTCGATGGCATCCTTGATGTCGTTGATGGCGTCGTAGATAATCGAGTAGAGGCGAATTTCGATCTCCTCCTTCTCGGCCAGCTTGCGGGCCGTAGCCGAGGGGCGTACCTGGAAGCCGACGATAATGGCATTCGAGGCGGCAGCCAGCAGTACGTCGGACTCCGAAATCTGACCTACGGCCGAGTGGATTACGTTCACCTGTACGGTCTCCTTCGAGAGCTTGATGAGCGAACCCGACATAGCCT
>CAYRPL010000278.1:0-1501 GCA_964426045.1 uncultured Alistipes sp.
ATTGTAGAAAGTGCGGTGGGTGAAAAGGGCATAAGTGATAGTTCTTCAGATGAAATAAAACTTTCAGATTTCCATATTAAAATACAAAGGTTCTTTTCGAGTAATGGAATATCGATTTCTGATATTAATAATTTGTACTACAAAGAAGATGGTAAATTGATGCCGTTATATGAATCATTGGGAAGTACTAAAATGAGTGAGTGCCAAATTAGACTGGAGTTGTTAACTGCTTTTGAGAATTCATTTTCTAGTACGAACGGAGATATGAGTTTTAATGGTGAAGAAGTACGTCAAAGATGTCAGGCGATGAAATGTTATGATACGGCAAACTTTTCTACTATTTTGAAAAAAGGTAGTAATTTACTAGATAACTTCAATGATAAATACGATAAGAATATAGAATATATTCTTTCTGCTGAGGGGAAAAAAGAACTGGCCAAAATCATATTGGAGTTAGTTAAGGGTATTTAGAGATGGAAGACTTCGTAAAAAGTATGAAACTCTTTTTTGATGAGTTTGAAAGAATGTGGCAGTGCATTAACAAATTAGAGACCGTTCAGTTAACCAATAAAAAAATAAAAGAAGACATCAATAATTTGTCGGCAAGATGGTTTTCAGAATATGTGAGGAAATTGAATGAATTACATGTTGAAGATACTGTTGTTGAAAAATATAGTAAAGCATTTAGAGAATTGTTAAAACTATCAACAAGTAATAGCAGACGAAGTTCATATATTAAGAATATGGAGGTAATTAGGCGAAGCTTCAATGAAGAAATAATTATTTTCTTACAAACAAACAATCTCCATGATGATGTTTTGGCGACAAGTGGATTGTCCAAAGAAGTACTAGGACTTCTTGATAGTATTACTGACAAGGAAGAGAATGAGTATTTATGTGAAGCTTTAGGTTGTTGGTCGAATGAGTATTACAAAGCTGCGGTTGTTTTGATGTGGTGTGCAACCATTGATCGTATACATAGAGTTATAGAACAGGTTGGGTTTGATAAGTTTAACCGAACATCTGAGTATATGAAAAATCAAACAACAGGTAGATTCAAGCGGTTTAATAAAAATCAGAATGTTCATTCTATCAGCGAATTGAGAATGGTATTTGATAGTGATATATTGGCTATTTTAGAAGGAATGGAAATGATAGATGTTAACCAAAAGACAAGATTAGTTAGTTGCTTTGAAATGAGATGTCACTCAGGGCATCCTGGAGAGGCTCCAATTACTAAATATAATGTATTGTCTTGCTTTTCGGATGTAGTTGAAATTATATTCACGAATCCTAAGTTTTCCTTGCGTAATAATAAAGAGTAAAATGATATATCGAGATTGAATAGTTTGTAACAAAAAGCTTTTGGTTGATTCCAGAGACTCTTTATTATATAATAATAGTTGTAACAGAACGTAACAACTCTAACAGAAAGGTTGATAAACATGAACATAGCAGCATATTGCCGAGTTTCCACAGATAAAGAAGACCAGCTCAATAG
>CAYRPL010000279.1:0-1501 GCA_964426045.1 uncultured Alistipes sp.
TTTTTGAATTGTCGGTTGGTATTGAGCTTTTATCAACCAATATGAAACAAACAACAGATTTACATCAAATTCATTTGACAATAATGACGCATTCATGTATGTTTGTGTTCTTATGTTGTTGAAAATCCTTTTTCTTAAATTATCGCCATTAAACAAATATTGGTTCGCAAACTTATTCGCTTCAGCTTCACGTCTATCAGTTTTTAATTTTGGTTCATTTTGGGTGCCATCAAAAACGTCTTCATTACGATGTTTAATGACATGACCAAACTCGTGGAATAAAGTAAACCAACAAGTAGCCAAATCCTGCCCCCTATCCGAAATCTGCACTAATGGGTTTCCATTAAACCATCTGACCGCCCCATAGACGGTGTGTGAGACATAAGGAACAAGAATGACTGCCACTCCGAATTTTGATAATATATTAGGGAGTTGTTTGAAATATTCAGGATCCTCCAAATAACTATCCCATGAACGTTCTTCTATCCATTCAATGAATGCGGCCTCATCATAATCTGGCAGTCTGAGATTACCAAATTCCAATTCACCTCTCCTTAACCATGCTTTGAGGTTTACAGAATCTACTTTTACGGAGTTTTGCTTACGAAATAATGCTGCAACTTTTTCTGACTCGTCAAAGATTTCCTGTTCTGAATCTACATTGAAGAAATCTAATATATCATCAAGAACGTCAACCCCATCATTAAATTCATCTTTAAGCAGGAAAGTGATTTCTTTCAACTTAGTAAAATTTTTCTTTGATTGAGCGTATTCAACCCTACATTTTTCCTTTTCTGATTTATAATCGTTCTGGAAATTGGTTAGGAAAATTTTGAAATTATCATCTCTCCCAAGTATTTCACAAGCCTTGTTTATTTGTCGCTCAGATAATTCTTCCTTACTTGGTAAATCTTTTATAGACATTTGTTTACCACCATCAGAAATACCATTGAGCATAAAAATCTGCTCCAATTCGCTTCCTACTGTATTCAGCATTGAAAGCGGATTGCGAACATTCTCCTTGGTATGTTTGATAACAGTTGCCATATCTAATCATATTTATGGTTATTCACATCTACAACATAAATGTCTTCAATAGAGTTGAAATCACCTGTCCATTCTTTTGTCAACAACAACCTGTCGGCTTTATTAAGAATTTGATTGAAGAATATACGATAACTGCCGGTTATTCGTGTCTTCAGAACCAACGGGTCGTTTTGTTTTTCACCTTTCTTTAATTCTATCGCATTTAGCGTTTGCCCATATTCTTTATTGTAGTCTCCGGCTGTCGGGTAAGCCTTTAATCGCTTGTGTACCTTTACAGCTTCGTCTGCAATACTTTCGTTAAACTCCTTACTAAATATCCTCCTTTTCTTCCTATCGGAAGGGTTGTCCACAAAGTCTTGATAGGCTTTGTTTGTCTTTGTTTTCTTAAAGGAGATATTCATAATACGTGTTCATTCTATTTTAATATGCAAAGATACGACCTTTTTCTCAAATA
>CAYRPL010000280.1:0-1497 GCA_964426045.1 uncultured Alistipes sp.
ACTTTCTTCTTATCGCAATATTTCGCTTTTTTCTTTTGTGTTTATTTTAAAAAAACCACCTCGGAGCGCTTTTGGATTATGGATATCTTGGCTGTTTTTCGTTATTCGAGCACAAAACAGGCCTCCAATTGGTAGTGCAGTTTGAAGGGGCGGAAGTCGATGGCTGTGGCGCCATCTTCGGCGAACTCGGCAAAGCTCACCGCATTTTTACTGCGCAGCTGCACGGCATGGTCCTCGTAGGAGGGGTAGAGGCGGTCGTTGCGGTCGATGATGCGGTAGCAGCGGCCGGCCCGCTGTCCGATGGCCGAGGCCAACTCGTCGGCACCCTGTCTGGCATTGCGAATCGCCTCTTGGCGCAGCTCACTTCTCAGGGACTCCATCTTCGAGTAGGAGGCCTTGCTCAGCTCGACCTTCGAGAGGTTCAGCTCGGAGAGTGCCGCCCAGGCATCGTGCATCTGCTCCGCACTTGGCAGCTTCAGCTCATAGTGGGCGGTGGCCAAGGCCTGTTTGCGGCGGGCGTATTCGCTCGAGTTGTCGGCCATCTTCAGCTGCTTCTCGGGGTCGATGCCGATGCCTTTGAGGACCGAGAGCATCGCACGCTGCTGCTCCTCGACCGAGATTTTCCCCTTCGAGTCGCGCTCGGTGATGGTGATTGAGAGCCAAAACTCGTCGGGTGTCACCTCGCGCACGGCATACCCCTCGACCTGGATGTAGTCGGGCGTCTGCTCGTTGGAGGTGGTAAAGTGACCTTGTGCCGCAGTTTGTGTGGCACCCGCAAGGAGCATCATGGCTGCCAGGGCTCCTGCGCAAATAAAGCTTTTTGATTTCATGGTTTGAAGTATTAAAAGGGTACTAAAAATCTGTCACACGCTCGTTTTATAGGAAAACGTAGAACGAGGGATTTTTATTTTCCCAAAAAATGATTACCTTTGTTCTTTGGATGGATAAGAAATCTTAAACGACCACTTAAATACCTATGAAAAAGACCTTGCTGGCCCTTGTGGCCCTGTTTATGCTCCTTCCCGCCATGGCGGATGAGGGTATGTGGCTCCCGAGCCTGATTTCGTCGCGCATCAAGGATATGCGCTCCAAAGGATTCAAACTCTCGGCCGAGGATGTCTACTCGGTCAATAAGGCTTCGCTGAAGGATGCCGTAGTCCTCTTCGGCGGCTTCTGCACCGGAGAGATTGTCTCCGAGAAGGGTCTGGTGATTACCAACCACCACTGCGGCTACGACGCCATTCAGAGCCACTCGACCGTCGATCACGACTACCTGACCTATGGCTTCTGGGCCATGAATGCCGAGGAGGAGCTCCCCAACCCGGGCCTCTGGGTGCGCATCCTGGTTCGTATGGAGGATGTGACGGAGCGTCTGGCTGCCGGTGAGACGGCCGACGAGATTATCCGTGCCGCTACGGCCGAGGGTCGCAACTACCGTGCCTCGATCGAGCAGATGTACTACGGCAACCAGCAGTTCCTGTTCCTCTACCAGCAGTT
>CAYRPL010000281.1:0-1492 GCA_964426045.1 uncultured Alistipes sp.
TGATTCTGCTCTTTACGGGCGTTGCTTCGTGGCGCACGATGGTATCGGTATTTGTCGGCGGTCTGGCTATGGGCCTTCTGTTCAACGCTGTTGGCGGCAATGCCTATATGGAGATTCCCGCTTGGCAGCACCTGATCGTGGGTGGCTTCGCCTTCGGTGCCGTCTTTATGGCTACCGACCCTGTCACCTCGGCTCAGACCAACACGGGTAAGTACATCGTCGGCTTTATGACCGGTGCCATTGCCATCCTGATTCGCGGCGTGAACCCCGCCTATCCCGAGGGTATGATGTTGTCGATTCTCTTCATGAACGCCCTGGCTCCGCTGGTGGATCACTTCGTGGTAGAGGCCAACATCTCGCGCCGCAAGAACCGCAGTAAGAAACTCGCTAAATAAGGAAGTGTATGGCAATCAATAAGAACAGTAACCTGTATATTGTCGTCTACTCGACGATTATGGTGGTTATCGTAGCCACGTTGTTGGCGGTTGCAGCCCTCTCGCTCCAGGAGCGCCAGCAGGCCAATATGCTGGGTGAGAAGAAGCAGGCGATTCTCTCGTCGCTGGCTGCTGCCGACCAGGACTACGACAGCTTCGTTACCGCATCGGTACTCAATTCGGAGGGTCAGCCCATCGAGGGCAATGCCCTGGATCTGCTCTTCGATTTGAAGGGTGCTTTCGAGAGCGGCAACTATCCCATCTTTGAGGCGCAGAACGGCCGTGTGGTAGTTCCCGTCTATGGCAGTGGTCTGTGGGGGCCTATTTGGGGCTATATGGCTCTGGAGCCCGATATGAACACCGTGGTAGGTATCGTACTCGACCACGCCGGTGAGACCCCCGGTCTGGGTGCCGAGATTGCTACGGCCAAGCACCAGGCTCAGTATGTGGGTAAGACTATCTTTGAGGGTGAGGAGCTGGTAGCTATCACCTTGAAGAAGGGTGGTGCCACCGAGACCAACATCCAGCACGAGGTGGATGCTATCTCGGGTGGTACGAAGACCTGTGACGGTGTATCGGCTATGCTCCTGAACAGTCTGAAGAACTACCTGCCCTACCTGAAGGCCAAAATCGCTGCCCAGAGCGAGTGCTCGTGTGGCGAGTGTGGCGAGGAAACATTGTCTAACGAAAACATTCAGTAGGCTATGAGTAAGGAAAAAGAGCCGATGTTCTCGGCTAAGAATATGAAGTATCTGACGGGCCCGTTTGGTGCAAACAACCCCGTCATTGTGCAGATTCTGGGTATCTGCTCGGCGCTGGCCGTAACCGTACAGCTCAAGCCTGCTATCGTGATGGCGCTGTCGGTGACCGCCGTAACCGGCTTCTCGAACCTGGTGATGTCACTGCTGCGTAACGGTATTCCGTCGCGTATCCGCATCATCGTTCAGCTGGTGGTGATTGCTGCGCTGGTAATTCTGGTGGACCAGATTCTGAAGGCCTACGGGGTAGCGGTGGGAGCTACAGAAACAGTCCAAGCGCTCCAGTTGTGGCTGTAATCC